>JAGYOJ010000029.1 GCA_018399435.1 Actinomycetota bacterium
TTAGCAATTTCAAGCCTTTCTTTTATATCTTCTTTTTTATCAGTGCTTCTTATGAGCAGCCTTTTTTCTAATTCTTTAAGAGTTGAAGCCCTTATAAAAATCATATATGCATCTTCAATTTTTTCTTTTACCTGCATAGCGCCTTTTATTTCAATTTCAAGTATTACATTTTTACCTTTTCTGATATTTTCAAATACAAAATCTTTTGGAGTCCCGTAAAAAGCCCCGCAATATTCTGCCCATTCAAGTAGTTTATTACCCTTTATCAAATTTTTAAAATCATTTTCATCTGCAAACCTGTAATGTTTGTCTTTTTTCTCTTTTTTTCTTTTTTTTCTGGTAGTAACAGATACTGACTTTACAAAATTATCCAAATTTTTTAGGGCACTTCTTATTAAAGTGCTCTTGCCCGCACCTGAAGGCCCGGAAATTATAAATAGCCTTCCCTTTTTCATATTTTATCTATATTAAAATAATTATAAAATCTTTCTATCTGATTTTTTCCTAAACCGCCTACCTTTTTTCTCAAACATATATTTAATTCTTCTTTTAGTATTTTTATTGCCTTTATTTTGCCACAATATGGAAGAGCGCTTATTAAATCTAATACCTTCATATTTGCAATATATTCAGAATATATTTCCTTGTTATTAAATAAAGCATTAAGGTCAATTTCTTTGTTTTTTAAAGAATCCTTTATTTCCGCTCTCTTCTTTCTAATTTTTCTTGCTTTATGTAAACCTCTTTTCCTGTCACTATTGCTTAAATTATTAATAGACATATAAAAGCCTCCAAGCTTAATTATATAAAATAGAGGCCAGGCTTTCTATTTTTTGCTTCCAGGATGTTCTAGTTCTATGTTATTTTTACAAAGTTCGCAGTCTGAAGGAAGAAATTTATCTATCTCTAGCTTGATAAGTGAAAAATAAGGGATATCAAAATCTATATTTTCAGACCTGTCTACAATGCTTACAACTGCCTTTATTTTTGCTTTAAAATTATTGCATATATTTATTACTTCTTTTACTGACCCTCCGGTAGTTATAACATCTTCTGCTATTATTACCTCTTCTGATTCTTCTAAATAAAAACCCCGCCTAAGTTCCATATCTTTTTTCTTTCTCTCAGTGAATATCATCCTGCTCCCTATTGCATCTGCAAGCATATATCCATACAATATGCCTCCCATTGCAGGTGATACCACTGTTTTTATGTTTTCTATATTTATAGTCTCCAATAACATGTTTTTTGTTTCAATAGAAATTTTTTTTGTTAGTTTAGGAAATTGTAAAAGCCTTGCGCATTGAAGATAATAATCGCTATGGTAACCTGAAGTCAATTTAAAATGGCCCTTCATCACCGATTTTGTGTCTTTAAGCATCCCTAAAATATCTATATTTTTATTTGAATCTATCACCTTAAGCATTTAAAGATTCCTTTCTATTTCCTGGTAAAACAAATCAATTGCCTTATCTGTATCTTTTTTCTCTGTTATAGATCTTCCAACTATTAAAAAATCAGCGCCATCAGCTATTGCTGCCCCTGGGGTATTAAATCTTTTCTGGTCTCCGCTGCTATCATCTTTTAATCTTATGCCAGGAGTGGCAATAAAGAAATCTTTTCCAAAATTTTTTCTTATCTCAGCCACTTCATTTGGAGAACATATGATGCCGTCTATCCCTGATTTTAGGCCAATTCTAACTAAGCCTAAAACAGAATTAAGGTAGTTTTGCCTAAAGCCAATGCTTTTTAGATCACTGTCATCAAGGCTTGTAAGTATTGTTACTCCAAATAAAAGTGGAGGAATAATTTTTTGTTTTTTTGAAATTTCTAAAAGTTTTTTTTTGGCAGCTTCTATCATGTCTTTTCCCCCTACCGTATGGATAGTTAAACCAAAAATTCCCATGTTTGTTATTCCATTAACAGCTCCTGATACGGTATTGGGTATATCTAAAAGTTTTGTATCAAGCATTACCCTGTATCCAAAGCTTTTAACAATATCTACTACTTTAAGTCCCTGATTATAAATTAATTCCAAACCTAATTTCAAAGTGTTTACCTTATTATTTATTTTTTTACAAAGTGCCTTAAGGGCATCAATGCTTCCTATATCTATGCTTACAATTAGCCTATCTTTTAATTTTATCACTAGCCCTCCCTATAATACTATTTATATCAGTAATATTTTTAGATGTCAGATACTTTTTTATATTTTCTAAAATTTCTATTCCTGCCATGTAATTAACAAAATTAACTGACCCCAAACCTATAGCTTTTGCTCCTGCTATCATAAATTCAACTGCATCTTCCCAGCTATAAATTCCTCCCATTCCAATAATGGGCAATATGTTTTCCTTGTAAAGATTATAGACATTGGCAATTGCTATTGGCTTAACTGCCGGGCCTGAAAGCCCGCCTTGAATATTCCCAAGCTTTGGCTTGAAGCTATCTATATCAAAAGCTGCCCCTATTACTGTATTAATTAAAGAAATTGCATCAGCGCCCCCTTCTCTTGCGCTAATTGCAGGCATGGATAAATCCCCCACATTAGGGCTTAATTTTACTATAACAGGAATCTTAGTAATTTGCTTTACCTCATGTGTAATATTTTTAATATCATCTGTAGACGTGCAAAAGGCCATGCCCCCTTTTTCAACATTAGGGCAAGACAGGTTTAATTCTAATGCAATAATATCTTGCCTTATATCAACTATTTCTTTGGCTATTTTCCTAAACTCCGCTATGTCTTGGCCAAATATGCTTAAAATCACCCTGATATTTAACTTTTTTATATAAGGAAGATGGTCTTTTTTAAAAGAGTTAATGCCATCGTTTTGGAGGCCTATAGAATTAAGCAAGCCGCAAGCCACCTCACATGTTCTCGGGGGCTCGTTTCCTTTTTTTGGCTTTAATGAAAAACTTTTTGTGGTGACTGCCCCAAGCTTGCTAATATCATAAAATTTTCCATATTCTAATCCGCTTGAAAAAGTCCCTGAACAAGTAATAACAGGGTTATCCAGCTCAATTGTCCCTAAATTAACTTTTAAGTTGGGCCCTTTTTCTTTAACCAAATAAAACCTCCTCCAAATTAAAAGAGGGGCCATCGCTGCAGACTTTCTTATAGGCAAAGCCGCCTTTTTGTTTAATTTTTACTGCGCACCCCATGCAAACTCCAATGCCACAAGCCATTTTCTCTTCCAGTATTGCAATTACAGTATTATTGTATTTGCTAAATATTGCCTGCAGTTTTTTTAACATTTCCAGAGGACCGCAACAATACACTTTATAATCCTCAAACTTATTTTTTCCGCTTGCAAATTCATCTGTTACAATTCCAACCTCTCCCCACATCCCGTCTTCACAATAAATCTTGTAATCAGCGTTTAACCTTAAAAAATCTTTTTCCAGCAATCTAAAATTGCTTTCCTTAAAACCGCATAAAAAATATACTAGCGCGCCCTGTCCCGAAAGCTTTTTTGCCATAAGATAAAGGGGGGCTATCCCTATCCCTCCGCCTATGAGCAAAACTTTTTTATCATTCTCAAAACTTAAAGGATTTCCCAGCGGGCCGCAAAAGTTAATATTATCACCTTTTTCAAGCCCTGAAAGATATTTAGTGCCCTTTCCCCTTACCAAATAAAGCACAGATACAACATTAAAATTATTCTCTATATCATATATGCTAAAAGGCCTCCTAAGGAAGGGATCAAACAATCCTTCAGGTGAACATTTTATATTTATAAACTGCCCAGGCTTAAAATTCTTGCAAAGATAAGGGGAAAAAAATTCCATCTTGTAAAGGCCTTCCCCAATTCTTATATTATTTACTATCTCTGCATCAAGTAATTTCATTTATAGTCCTGTATTGCCTTTACATTAATTTTAATATTAGACCTTAATTCCTTAATGCCCTGGACTACAGCCCCAGCCCCTGAAATAGTGGTAATGGAAGGAACATTATGTAAAACCGCAGCAGTCCTTAGATAATAGCCGTCGCTTCTTGCACTGCTTCCTTCAGGTGTATTAATTATTAAATCTAAATCTCCATTTTTAATTAAGTCCAAAACATTTGGCCGGCCTTCCCTTATCTTTAATACGCGGTCACATTTTATATCCCTTTTTTCCAAAAATTCGCCAGTTCCCTTTGTTGCTATTATATTAAAATCCATTTCCATAAGGCTTTGCGCAATATCTAATATGCTGTCTTTATCCCTGTCGCTAACGCTTATGAAAACAGTACCTCCAACCGGGAACTTTTGATTTGTTGCAATCTGGGATTTGGCAAATGCTACCCCGAAATTAGAGTCTATCCCCATTACCTCTCCCGTTGATTTCATTTCAGGCCCCAAAATTGTATCAATACCGGGAAACCTATTAAAAGGCATAACTGCTTCTTTAATGCTGAAGTAATTTAATTTTGTTGAATCCCTTCTGCTAAAATCAAGGCTTCTTAATTTCTTGCCGGTCATTACCCTTGATGCTATTTTTGCCAAAGGTATATTGATAGATTTGCTGATAAAGGGTATCGTCCTTGATGCCCTTGGATTTGCCTCTAATACAAAAACTTTTGAATTCTTAATAGCATATTGTATGTTTAAAAGGCCTTCTACTTTCAATTCCCTTGCTATCTTTAAAGTATAATCCCTTATATTGGCAATTACCTTATCTCCCAATGTAAAGGGAGGTATAACGCATGCACTGTCTCCAGAATGGATCCCTGCTTCTTCTATATGCTCCATAATTCCGCCAATAAAAAGTTCTTCCCCGTCAAAAACAGCGTCAACATCAACCTCAATAGCCCTTTCCAAAAATTTATCAATAAGAATTGGGCGGTCAGGGGAAACAAGCGCAGCATCCCTTACATAATTTATCAGGCTGTTTTCATTATATACAATGCTCATTGCCCTGCCCCCTAATACATAAGAAGGCCTAACTAGCACGGGATACCCAATTTTAGACGCAATTTTTTTAGCTTCCCCAATATTCATTGCAGTCCCATTATCTGGCTGGGGTATGCCTAATTTATTTAACATTGCCCCGAACCTTTTCCTATCTTCTGCAAGGTCTATGCTGTCAGGAGAAGTCCCTAAAATGTTTACACCTGCCTGCTGCAGCCTTAATGCCAGCTTTAAGGGAGTTTGCCCTCCAAACTGTACTATTACCCCATAAGGTTTTTCAGCTTTAATAATATTCATTACATCTTCAAAAGTTAAAGGCTCGAAATAAAGGCGGTCAGATGTATCATAGTCTGTACTTACTGTCTCCGGATTGCAATTTACCATTATGGTCTCGTATCCATCTTCATGCAAGGCAAATGATGCATGCACGCAGCAATAATCAAATTCAATTCCCTGCCCTATCCTATTTGGGCCGCTGCCCAGTATTACTATTTTTTCCTTATTTGAAGGCTTTACCTCATCTTCTGTTTCATATGTAGAATAATAATATGGAGTATATGCTTCGAATTCAGCAGCGCAGGTATCTACTGTCTTAAAGATAGCTTCTACTTTAAACTTTTCCCTTAATTTTCTTACTTTTTTTTCTGTGCTATTGCAGAGATTGGCTATTTGTATATCTGAATAGCCCAGTCTTTTTGCCTGCATTAAACTTTCTTTTGTAAGCTCTTTTATATTTTCACATTTAAACTCTTTTTCAAAATTTACAAGCTGCTTTATATTATATAAAAACCATGGGTCAATTTTAGTATAACTAAATATCTCCTCTATGCTTTTGCCCATCTCAAATGCATGCTTTATGTAAAAAACCCTGTCCTGGTTAGGCACAGACAGCTTTTCATTTAAAATGCTTTCATCAATATTGTTAAACCCGTCAGAGCCTAAGCCATAGCGGTCAATTTCAAGTGACCTTATTGATTTTTGAAAAGCTTCTTTAAAAGTCCTTCCAATTGCCATGGCTTCACCTACAGATTTCATCCTGGTGGTAAGGGAACTGTCAGTTCCCGGGAATTTTTCAAATGCCCATCTTGGAAATTTTACCACAACATAATCAATAGATGGCTCAAAACAAGCCGGCGTTTTTTTGGTAATATCATTTGGAATTTCATCTAATGTATATCCTATTGCAAGCTTGGTTGCAATTTTTGCAATCGGAAAGCCTGTTGCCTTGGAAGCAAGCGCGCTGCTTCTTGATACCCTGGGGTTCATCTCTATTACTGCCATTTTTCCATTTTCAGGGTTTATGGCAAATTGTATATTTGAGCCGCCCGTCTCAACCCCAATTTCCCTTATAATCTTTAGGGCAGCATTTCTCATTTTTTGATATTCAACATCGGTTAAAGTTTGAGCTGGAGCTACTGTAATGCTATCACCAGTATGGACCCCCATGGGGTCAAAATTTTCAATAGAACAAACTATTACCACATTATCTTTTTTATCCCTCATAACTTCCAATTCAAATTCTTTCCAGCCGGCAACTGATTTTTCAACCAATACCTCTGATATTGGGGAAAGGTCTAGGCCCCTCACTACTGTATCTACAAATTCTTCCTTATTAAATGCAACACCTCCCCCAAGTCCCCCTAATGTAAAGCTTGGCCTGACTACCAAGGGGAATTTTAATTTTTTGCTAAATCCTAATGCTTCCTCCAGGCTATGTGCATATCCGCTTTTGGGGACATAAAGTCCAATGCTCCTCATTGCTTTTTTAAATTTATCCCTATCCTCTGCCTTATTTATTACATCTACATTTGCCCCCAGAAGCTCTACACCATATTTTTCTAAAACTTTATCCCTTTCTAAAGAAACAGAAATATTTAGCCCGGTCTGTCCCCCCAGAGTTGGAAGGACTGCATCAGGCCTTTCCTTTTTTATAATCTTTTCAACAAATTCAGGCGTTAGCGGCTCTATATAGGTTTTGTCTGCGAATTCAGGATCAGTCATTATGGTAGCAGGATTGCTGTTTACCAAAATGACTTCATACCCCTCTTCTTTTAAAACCTTACAGCCCTGTGTACCTGAATAATCAAATTCGCAGGCCTGCCCAATAATTATAGGGCCCGAGCCTATTATTAGTATCTTTTTTAAATCTTTTCTTTTAGGCATTATACTTCCTACTTATAATTATCAATTATTTCAGTGAACCATTTAAAAACATATCTTGAATCATGTGGCCCCGGCCCTGCTTCAGGATGGTGCTGGACGGTAAAAGCAGATATTTTAGGATATTTTACACCTTCCATGGTCTGGTCATTTAAGTTCAGGTGGGTCATTTCAAAATCCGTGCAATCTATTTTTTCAAGAGAGCCAATATCTAGAGAAAATCCATGGTTCTGTGTTGTAATTTCAACTTCGCCAGTCTTTAAATTTTTAACTGGATGATTGCCCCCGTGATGGCCAAATTTTAGCTTATAGGTTTTGGCGCCCAGGGCCAATCCAAGCAATTGGTGGCCAAGGCATATGCCAAAAATTGGTTTTTTGCCTACCAGTTTTTTTATATTTTTTATAGCATAACCAACAGCAGCAGGATCTCCCGGCCCATTTGAAAGCATTATTCCATCAGGGTCATATGATAATACCTCTTCAGGAGAAGTATCTGCAGGCACAACCCTTATGCGAAAGTCAGACTTATCCATAATCCTTAAAATATTTAGCTTAACCCCGTAATCTATGACCACAGCATCATATTTGAAATCTTTTTTGCCCGGATTAAAAATATAGGGTTTTTTGCAGGTCACATATTTAACCAGGTCCCTACCAATTATTCCAGGGTATCCAGAAAGCTTTTGCTGAAGCCTTTTTATCTCATCAACCTTATTTGAAATTATACCCTTCATCGCGCCTTCCAGCCGCACATGGCGCGTAAGTTTTCTGGTATCTATATCTGTGATTCCAACAATGCCATGTTCCTGCAAATAGTATTCCAGGCTTTTTTCTGCCCGCCAGTTGCTATACCTGTCAATGTATTCCCTTACTATAAAACCTTTAACCTGCACTTTCTCAGATTCAATATCCTGGTTATTAATCCCGTAATTGCCAATCTGGGGATAAGTCATTGTAACTATTTGCTCATAATAAGAGGGGTCGGTAAGTATTTCCTGGTAGCCAGTCATGGATGTATTAAAAACTACTTCCCCTATTATCTCGCCTTCTGAGCCAAAACATCTGCCATTAAATATCTCGCCATCTTCTAATATTAATATTGCATCTTTATTCATATAAATCACTGTTTACAAAAGAAACATCTCCATTGTTTATTGTAAATATTATTTCTCCATATAACTCTTCTCCAGTAAAAGGGCAATTGCTGCTTTTAGAATAAAGGGGCCCTGAAAATTTTTCTACAAAACCAATATCCGCTATAGCCAGGTTAGCAACCCGGCCTTCTTTTATGCAGCTGCCTTCAATATTTAAAATTTTTGCAGGGTTTGAAGTTATGAGTTTAATGTATTCAGCTATGTCCATGCCCTCTTCTCTGCATAATTTTGTATAAGTTGCCTTAAATAATGTCTCCATGCCAATTGCCCCAAATAAAGCCCTGGAAAATGTAGTATTTTTGTCCTCTTTTAAATGTGGGGCATGGTCACTTGCAATCGCGTCTATTGTCTTATCCATTATACCTTCAATAATAGCTTCCTGGTCTAGCGAGCTTCTTATTGGGGGGCTTACTTTAAAATTAGTATTGTAGTTTTTTAAGTAAGTATCATTAAAATATATGTGGTGCGGCGTAACATCACAAGTAATATTTATCCCTTCTTTTTTTGCCTGCCTTACCATCTCTACAGAATTTTTTGAACTAATATGGGTTATGTGGATTTTTGTGCTTGTCTTTTTTGAAAAGCTTATATCCCTTGAAATCATTGTCTCTTCTGCCAAACCCGGGAAAGCTTTAAGCCCTAATTCAATTGAAGGGTAGCCTTCACTTGCCAAGCCTCCAGAAGAAAAACTATAATCTTCTTCA
The DNA here is from genome assembly GCA_018399435.1 of Actinomycetota bacterium. Classification (GTDB taxonomy): domain Bacteria; phylum Actinomycetota; class Humimicrobiia; order Humimicrobiales; family Humimicrobiaceae; genus M55B165. The sequence goes on from JAGYOJ010000029.1 coordinate 8,917, forward strand.
TGCAAAATTAAAAGAGAGCCAAAGCTTTTAGCATATTTCATTATTTCAAACATCAATTTGCCATCTTGCACGCATTTTCCATCATCTGAAAATGCAATAGCCCCAGCATTTTTAAGCAGGCCAATTTCAGAGATTTTTTCTCCTTCTAGGCCTTTAGTCATTGCAGCTACTGGCCAAACCTTAAAATTATATTTTCTTGCTTCACCCAAAATGTATTTTACTAGATTTATATTATCTACCGGCGGTTTTGTATTAGGCATGCATGCAATAGAAGTAATTCCCCCTCTTAAGGCAGACTTTATTCCACTTTTAATATCTTCTTTTCTTTCTTGCCCCGGATCCCTTAAATGCACATGCATATCAAAAAAACCAGGGAATGCAGTATATTTTTCTGCATTTATTTCTGCAATGCCTTCAGGGGCTGAAATATTTTTGCCTATTTTTTCAATTTTCCCGTCTTTTATGTATATATTGCTCCTATACTTATTATTTTTCTCAGGATCTACTATTTCGGCTTCTTTTATTATTAAATTTCTTTTTCCTAAAATACTTTTCATTTTTCCCTTAGCTTAAAATTAAATATAGCAATGCCATCCTTACAGCTACCCCATTTGTAACTTGCTGTTTTATCTTAAACTTTTTAGCAACCTCACCATTTTTATCCGCCAGATCCATTAATTCCTCGCTTATTTCAATGCCCCTGTTTACTGGGCCTGGATGCATTACAATACAGCCCTTTTTCAAGCAAAAAAACCTGCTTGTATTTAAACTTAAAAACTTATTATATTCTTCTATGGATGGGTACATTTTTCTGTCCTGCCTTTCAAGCTGCATCCTTAGCATATAAAGGACATCTACTTTATCTATTACCTCAGAAATGCTGTTTTTAATTTCCAGCCCCATGTATTCATTATTTTCAGGCAAAAGCATTGTTGGCGAAACAAGAGTTGTCTCTATTCCCATTTTTTTAAATAACTTTACATTTGACCTTGCAACCCTGCTATTTATAATATCCCCCACAATTGCAACCTTTAGGCCCTCTATCTTCTTAAAATTCCTTTTTATGGTATATAAATCCAGCAATGCCTGGGTTGGATGTTCATGCGCCCCGTCCCCAGCATTTATTATTGGCATGCCGGTAAAATCAGATATTAATTTGCATGCGCCTGCTTCTGGATGGCGTATTATAAAAAGGTTTACCTTTATTCCCATTATAGTATTTATAGTATCAATTACTGATTCGCCTTTTTTTAAGCTACTGCTTGAAGCTGAAAAATTAATTAAATCTGCGCTTAGCCTTTTAGCTGCTATCTCAAAAGAATTTTTAGTCCTTGTGCTGGGTTCAAAAAACAAGCTCGCAACCGTATTTCCCCTCAAAGTGGGGACCTTTTTTACTTTCCTGTCCAAAACCTCAATGAATGAATCAGCGCTATTAATTATTAAATCAATATCTTCTTTCTTTAAATCATCTATTCCAATTATACTTTTTCCGCTAAGCATAAACACACCTAATTACTTTCTAAAATAGTAACCTTGTCTACCTTGTCTATTTCTTTTAACCTTACTTCTATAAATTCATCCAGCGATGTTGGTATATTTTTTCCAACATAATCAGCCCTTATGGGAAGCTCCCTATGCCCCCTGTCAATTAAAACCACAAGCTGTATTGTCCTGGGTCTGCCAAAATCAATTATTGCATCCAGGGCTGCCCTTATAGTCCTGCCGGTAAAAAGTACATCATCGGCTAAAATCACATTTTTATCTTTTATATCAAAAGGGATATCTGTTATTTGGATATCTGGCTTAATTTTATTCCCTATGTCATCCCTGTAAAAGGATATGTCTAATTTGCCCACGGGTATTTCTACATTTTCTAATTTTTTTATGCTCTCTGCCAGTCTTTTTGAAAGTGGGACTCCCCTTTTTTGTATGCCTATAAATACAAGATTTTTACACCCTTTGTTTCTTTCCAGAATTTCATGGGATATTCTTTTTATGACTCTCTCTATGTCTTCTTCGCTTAAGATTAAAGCTTTTTCTTTCATCTTAAAAAAAAACCCCCTTACTGCCTGTAAGAAGGTTTAAATGCAATTTCTTATTTTTATTTTTCACCATTTTATCCTTTTAGCCTCTCCGGACCATTTTAAAG
>JAGYOJ010000003.1 GCA_018399435.1 Actinomycetota bacterium
TGATGTCAGAAGCCACTGTAAAGGTTCACATTGAAGGAAATAGGATAATTGAAACTGCAGAGGGCAATGGTCCGGTAAATGCTCTTGACAAAGCTCTTAGGAAGGCTATTGGAAGCTGCTATCCTGAACTTGATAGGATAGAATTGTCAGATTTCAAGGTTAGGGTATTAAATCAGAAAAAGGGAACTGCTGCAGTAGTTAGAGTGCTAATAGAATCTACAGATGGAGAAAAGAGCTGGGGCACTATTGGTGTATCTAATAATATAATAGAAGCAAGCTGGGAAGCTTTAGAAGATAGTATCATTTATGGTCTTATGCATATAGAAAATTCTAAGAAGAAAAACTCCTAGAAAATCAACAGCAATCATATTGTAGGTATTAATATTTTCTATGGTTAATGCTTATTTAATTATTTATTTAACCTGGCATTTCTCTTATGATGGCTATAGTAATTGCTATGAGTTAGCAGGAGGAAAAATGTTTTGGCGGAGTAAAGATATATTAAAAAGGCCGGAGAATTCAATCAAAAGGTCTCTTTTTAAATCTATGGGGTTTTCAGATGAGGATTTATCCAAGCCAATTATTGCTATAGCTAATTCGTATAATAATATATGTACAGGCCATTTTGGGTTGAACGCGGTTGCAGAAAAAGTAAAAGAAGGAATAAGGGCAGCAGGAGGCACGCCTGTAGAATTTGGAACCATTGCTGCTTGTGATGGAATTGCAGAAGCTCTATTGGCATGCGCTATATATTGCCAACCAGGGAGATTGTAGCTTCAAGTATAGAATTAATGGTAGAGGCACATCATCTAGACGGCTTAGTATTGCTGGGGTCTTGCGATAAAATAGTTCCGGGGATGCTTATGGCAGCTGCAAGATTAGATATACCTTCAATACTGGTTAATAGCGGGCCAATGATGCTAGGGATAATAGAAAAAGATAATCCTTACGGTGGAAATGAAATTGACGGCTCTGCACTAGTAATGTATTCTGAGAAATTAAAGCAAAACAAGATAACAGAAGAAGAATTTATAGAATTAGAAAATAATGCACAGCCAACCCATGGTTCATGCTCAATGATCGGCACTGCAAATACGATGTGCTGTATATCTGAGGCAATAGGCTTATCGCTTCCAGGAAGTGCTATGGTGCCTGCGGTTGATCCAAGAAGATTGCAAATTGCTATTTATAGCGGCCAAAGGATAATGGAACTTGTAAAAAAAGGAATTACTTTTAGAAAAATCATAAATAAAAAATCTATTAAAAATGCAATCATACTTAATTCGGCTATTGGTGGTTCAACTAACTCAGTTCTCCATTTATTGGCAATTGCTAAAGAAGCTGGTATTGATTTGGATTTAAAAGAGTTTTCTAAAATTAGCGAATCTGTCCCATATATAGCTAAGATGATTCCCCATGGAAAATATAGTGTTATTGAATTTTATAAAGATGGGGGTGTGCCTGCAGTAATGAACCAGTTAAAAGATTTTCTTAATTTAGATGCGCTTACAGTTTCCGGTAAAAAGTTATTGGAAAATATTAAGGATGCAGAAATTAAAACTGGTAAAGTAATCACCACTGCAAGCAAGCCTTATAGAATTGGCGGAGGCATTAAAGCATTAGAAGGAAATATTGCTCCGGATGGGGCCATAACTAGACCAGCGGCAATAGATTCCTCACAACTTTATTTTAAAGGCAAAGCAAAGGTATTTGATAGCGAAGCTGAGGCAAATGCTGCGATTGAATCAGGGAAAATAGTGTCAGGAGATGTTGTAGTTATAAAATATGAAGGCCCTAAAGGAGGTCCGGGCATGCCGGAAATGTGGAAACCTTTAAAATTAATTGATGGTCTCGGTTTGGGAAAAGAAGTAGCTTTAATTACAGATGGCAGATTTTCTGGCTCTAATAATGGATGTTTTGTCGGCCATATTTCTCCCGGAGGCAATTGAAGGCAGCCCATTTTCTATAATCCATGATGGTGATGAAATAATAATAGATATTAAAAATGGGAAGGTTGAGGCTAGCTTGACTAATGAACAAATAGAAAAAAGGCAAAAAAAATGGAAAGCTCCAGAACCTAAGACAACCAAAGGTTATTTAGGTTTTTACTCTAAAGTAGTATCATCAGCATCAAAAGGGGCCATAATAGACTATAAATGTTAAAAAGTTATTAAAAAGAATCAAAAATTATTAAAAAAACTCAAAATTTATTGATAATTAAAACAGTTTCTTATAAAATTGTTGAAGTTCAGAGTTACTTTTTCAATTAAGTGCAGGAGGTTATTTTGTTATTTTTAAGAATTTTGCCTTTCCTTGGATCTTTTGTGTCCTTAATTATGGCTATAGTTTTTATTTTTTTAGTTAGGAAACAAAGCAGGGGTACCGAAAAAATGAAGGAGATTTCAAATGCTATATTTATTGGAAGCAGGGCTTATCTTAATCAACAATTAAAAGTAATATCTATCTTTTTTGTGGTTTTGACTGCATTATTAGGAGTTATGATAAAATTTAATTATCTTGATTTGCTCTCTATTCCAGCATTTGCCACTGGTATGGGATTTAGCCTTTTAATAGGATATACAGGAATGTGGCTTTCAACTACTGCCAATTCAAGAGTTACTCAAGCAGCTAAAGAAAAAGGCCTAGGGCCAGCAATGAATATAGCTTTTACTGCTGCTTCTGCTTCAGGACTTTTACTAGCCACAGTAGTACTTTTTTTTACTTCTTCATGGTTTAATATTCTTTACTGGTGGTATGGAAGATTTGGCACCACCCAGGTTGTAATACTTGATAATGTAGTAAATATTTTAATAACATTTACTATAGGGGCAAGCTTTACTGCATTTTTTATGAGAACTGGTGGTGGAATTTTTACAAAAGCAGCAGATATGGGGGCAGACTATGTTGGAAAAGTTGAGTCAGGTTTAAAAGAAGATGATTACAGGAATCCCGCAACTATAGCAGATAATGTAGGGGATAATGTAGGAGATGTGGGAGGCATGAAAGCAGATGCTCTAGAGTCTTGGCTAGGGTCTATAGTAGCTGCAGAGTTTTTAGGTTTTTTAGCTTTTAGAAACTCGCCCCTTATTTTAGAAAGCATTATACTTCCAATGATAATTGCTACTGGAGGTACAATTGCTTCCATAATAGCCATTTTTATCATCAAGTCTGTTGTGAGCAGATACAAGGAAGATACAACAGTAAAAATGCTTACAGGCACAACATTGTCGGGAATGTTAACGACTGTGATTATTTTAAGCATAGTTTCTTATTTTAGTGTTAAATATGTGGTTGGCACAGGATATAATTTCTTATTTTACTCATCACTTGCCGGACTTGTGGCGGGTTTTTTAATTGGCCTTTTTACTCTTCTGTATACTGATTCTGCATATAAGCCAACTAGGAGAATAGCAGAAAGCGCAAAATCAGGGCCGGCTACTTTAGTAGTGAATGGTTTGGCTTACGGGATGGAAAGCACTATCTTGCCTGCTTTAACAGTAATGTCAGCCGTTCTTTTTAGCTTTTTTGTTTCTGGAGGTTTAGGCAATTACCAGATGGGTTTATTTGGTGTATCAATTGCTGCGGTTGCGATGCTCTCCACCTCTCCTTTTATAGTAGCAATTGATGTTTATGGGCCTATAGCAGACAATGCAGGAGGCATATCTGAAATGTCAGAATTGCCGCCTGAGGTCAGAAAAACTACTGATAAGCTTGATGCAGTTGGAAATACTACAGCTGCTATAGGAAAAGGGCTGCTTATTGGAAGTGCGGCAATAACCGCTCTTGCACTCGGCCATGCTTATTTTTCAAAAATTGAATTATTGAATGTAGATATAGTTTTAGATTTTATAAAAGACCCTAAGATACTTGTAGGCTTGTTTATGGGCGTAATCATGCCATTTCTCTTTACTTCATTGCTTATCGGGGCAGTAAGCCGTGCAGCAAATAAAGTAGTCATTGAAGCCAGGGAACAAATAAAGAGCATTCTAGGAAATAAAGGGAAAGGTGACCCTAAAAAATTTATTACTATTATAACTAAGGATGCCCAGAAAGGAATAATAGTACCTGGAATATTAATTTTTGCTATTCCCATAGTAGTAGGGATATTATTAGGCCCTGGCGCTGTTATAGCCCTTATAATAGGTACGCTTCTATCAGGTTTTGCACAAGCGATTTTTATGTCTAATGCAGGCGGGGCAATGGATAATGCTAAGAAAAAGATTGAAGAAGAAGGGAAAAGCGGGACACCTGAACATATGGCTTCTGTAGTAGGAGATACTGTAGGGGACCCCCTAAAAGACACAGCAGGCCCTTCAATGAATATATTAATTAAATTAATTAGCGTTGTATCAATCCAAACTGCAGTTTTAGTTGTAGATTTATCTGGCAAGCTATTTCACTTCTAGTAAAAATTTTTATATTAAACAGAGCGTATATGTGTTATAAATATAATACATATACGCTTTAATATTTACATAAGTAAAAATGAATAAAGAAATTAATAATATAATAAATAATCTATTAGAATCTTTTAAAGCGGGCAATCTTAGCAAGGAAGATGCACTATCGCAGATTAAAGATATTTATTTTGAGGATATTGGATATGCAAAAATAGACCACCACAGGGCAATTAGAAGGAATTTTCCCGAAGTAATTTTTGGGCAGAATAAAACAGATGGGCAAATTATAGAAATTGCTGAAAAAATATTAAATTACTCAAAGCTTTTACTTATAACCAGGACAAGCAAAAAAGTTTTTAACATGCTAAAAAAGAAGAAAAAAGAACTAGCATTTAATAAAGATGCAAATATTATATATACGCCTTTAAAAATAAAGAAAGATAAATTAATAAAGGGAATTACTGTAATATGTGCGGGTACTTCTGATATAGCGGTGGCTGAAGAGGCGGTAACTGTTGCTTATCTAATGGGAAATGATGTAAAAAAAATATATGATGTTGGCGTTTCTGGCATACATAGGCTTTTAAGCTTCAAGGACACTTTTAAAAAATCAAATGTTATAATAACTGTTGCAGGAATGGAAGGAGCGCTGCCTAGCGTGGTTAGTGCAATGGTTTCCTGTCCTGTGATAGGAGTTCCTACAAGTATAGGATATGGTGCTAGCTTTGGAGGGGTTTCTGCACTTTTAACTATGTTAAATTCTTGCAGCCCCGGGATAACTGTTGTAAATATTGATAATGGGTTTGGCGCAGGTTATACTGCCGGAGTTATTAATTTAAAGATTTATGGCAAAAATTAGTTATCCTTTGTCTGAATTATTAACTTATATTATAATTAAAAATATTACTATTTCTATTGTTAAAAGAGGTAAATTTATTTGGATAGAGAAAGATTAGGAGAAATCTTATTAAAAAAAGACCTTATTACACAAGATCAGTTAAATAAGGCGCTTAACTTGCAAAGAAGCTCAGGAGATAAGTTAGGTAAAATTTTAATAGACCAAAATTATATCAATCCCGAGGAACTGGTAGAAGTTCTCTCTTACCAGAGAGGCTTTGACTCAATAGATTTATCAAAAATTCAGGAGAGAATTGATCCAAATGCTGTAAACTTAATTCCAAGGGAATTTGCACAAAAAAGAAATATTTTCCCTTTTAAGCTTGAAGACAACAACCTTTTTGTAGCAATGTTTGATCCTTTAGATATAAATTTAATTGATGAAGTCAGGCTAATTACTGGATATAATGTTAAGTCCTTTATTACTACTGTAAGCAGCATCAACAATGCCATAAAGCGTTATATGACAGATGATTATAGCTTGCAGGAGATAAGGGAAATAATTGATGACCAGGACTTTATAATAACTGAAAAATTTGAAGACGAGGTTGTAGAGGAAAACCCATTAGTAAAGCTTGCAAATAGAATAATACTTAAAGCTGTATCAATGGGGGCCAGCGATATACATATTGAGCCACAGGAAAAAAATTGCGCAATTAGATTTAGAATAGATGGTGTAATGCAAAAAATTAAGGATGTCCCTAAGTCTGTCCAAAGGCTTTTGATATCCAGGTATAAGATTATGGGGGGAATGGATATAACAGAAAGCAGGTTATCCCAGGATGGCAGGAGCTCTTTTAATTACCAGAATAACAATATTGATCTAAGGCTAGCCTCTATCCCTACAGTTTATGGCGAAAACATAACAATCAGGCTTTTAAATGTTAGCGAGAATTTATTTAGAATAAAAAATTTAGGCATTAAAAAAGACGATGAAGATAAATACAAAAAGATGATTTCCCAGCCTAATGGCTCTATAGTTATTACTGGTCCCACCGGCTCTGGTAAAACTACAACTTTGTATGCAAGCCTTAATTATATATCCAGTCCGGATAAAAAAATATTTACTATAGAAGACCCTGTTGAATACAGGTTTAATTCAATTATGCAGGTGCAGGTTAACCCCAAGGTAGGAATGGATTTTTCCAGGGGTCTGAGGGCAATGCTTAGAAGTGACCCTGATATTATTATGGTAGGAGAAATAAGGGATTTAGAAACTGCCCGTATTGTTATGCAAGCTTCGATTACGGGGCATTTAGTTCTAACCACCTTGCATACCAATGATGCGCCCTCTACTTTAGCCAGGCTTATGCAAATGGGTGCAGAATCTTATATGATTTCATCAGCTGTTAGCTGCATTGTTGCCCAAAGGTTAATTAGGGTATTATGCCCGCATTGTAAAAAAGAAACGGATATTAATAATTATGCTTTAGAAGATGAAATAAAACCTATATTAGAAGGTAAAAAAATCTATAAAAGTGTTGGCTGCAGCCAGTGCAATAGCTTGGGCTACAGTGGAAGAACTGGCATATTTTCAGTACTTGTTGTTTCAAAAAAGATTAGAAACATGCTTCTTAAGGAAAAAAGCTCAGACGAGATTGCAGAGGTTGCAAAACAAGAAGGAATGAAAACCCTCCTCCAGAGAGCAGCAGAAAAAGTTGCTGAAGGAATTACATCATTAGAAGAAATGTATAGAGTAGTGTATTAATTATTATGGCGGATAAAAATTTTGTACACTTACATGTCCATAGCGAGTTTTCATTATTGGATGGGGCAGTAAGGATTAATAATCTAGTTGATAAAACTAAAAAGCTGGGCATGCCAGCAGTAGCCTTAACTGACCATGGGGTTATGTATGGGGCAATTGACTTCTATAAAAAAGCTAAAAAGGAAGGCATAAAACCTATTATAGGTTGCGAGGTATACCAGGCGCCAGAAAGCAGGTGGAATAAAAAAACAGGCAATACTAATAAAGAAGAATGGGGCCCATTTCATTTAACCCTTTTAGCTAAAGATATTAAAGGTTACAAAAATTTGATGAGGCTGGTTAGCCTTGGTTTTTTAGAAGGCTTTTATTATAAGCCAAGAATAGATGCCGAGTTATTAAAAAAATACCATGATGGGATCATTGCTTTAAGCGGCTGCATTGCGGGAAAAATTCCGAGATTAATACAGAATAATATGTTGAAAGAAGCAAGAAAGGCAATGGAGGAATATATAAATATTTTTGGGGAGGGCAATTTTTATTTAGAAATTCAGGATGCAGGCATACCAGAGCAAACTGAAATAAACATGGCCCTGGATGATTTTTCTAAAAAACATGGAGTGCCTTTAGTGGCTACAAATGATGTGCATTACCTCAATAAGGACGATTCAAAAGCCCATGATGTTCTATTGTGCATACAAACAGGATCGACTATAAATGAGGCGGGAAGGCTGAAATTTTCTACCGATGAATTTTATTTTAAGAATTACGGCCAGATGGCAAAAATATTTAAAGATTTCCCTGGGGCAATTGAAAATACCCTGGAGATAGCAGAAAGATGTAATGTCGACCTTGAATTTAATATGGACCTCATACCACCTTACAAAGTGCCAGAATCTTATAATCCAGATAAGTATTTACAAAAATTATGTTATGAAGGAGCCAAGAAACGTTATGGTGAGATTACTGGAGCGGTTAAGGAAAGATTAGAAAAAGAGCTGGAAGTTATAAAAAAGATGGGTTTTTCAGAATATTTCCTTATTGTATGGGATTTTGTTAAGTTTGCGCAAAAAAATAATATAAGGGTTGGCCCTGGAAGAGGCTCTGCTGCAGGAAGTATTGTGTCCTATGTTTTAAATATCACTGATATTGAACCATTAAAATATGGCTTGCTTTTTGAAAGGTTTTTAAATGAGGAAAGAAAAAGCATGCCTGATATTGATATAGATTTTTGTTATGAAAAAAGAAATGAAGTTATAAAATATGTAACCCAAAAATATGGAAAAAACAAAGTTGCCCAGTTAATTACTTTTGGAACAATGGCAGCAAGACAATCAATTAGGGATGCTGGGAGGGTTTTAGAGATCCCTTATGCGGAAGTAGATGCAATTGCCAAGTTAATTCCAATGGAATTAAATGTAACTATAAATAATTCCTTAAAGCAGGTTAGCGAGTTAAAAGAGATATATGAAAATGATGAAAAAATGCGGGAAGTAATAGATACCGCTATGTCCCTTGAAGGGATATCAAGACAAGATTCTATCCATGCTGCAGGTGTCGTTATATCATCTGAAGAACTGTACAATTATACCCCAATACAAAAAGAAGGCGATGATGACATAGTTACACAATACAAGATGGAAGATGTGCAGGATATTGGCTTACTTAAGATGGATTTTCTTGGTTTAAAAACATTATCTTTAATAGATAAAACCTTGTTTTTAATAAAGAAAACCAAGGAAATGGAAATCGATATGAGCAGTATTGATTTAGAAGATAAAGCTACTTTTGATATGCTAAAAGAAGGCGAATGCCTGGGTGTCTTCCAGCTTGAAAGTTCAGGGATGAGGGAATTAGTTATTAATCTCAAACCAAACCGGTTTGAAGACCTAATTGCATTACTAGCCTTGTACAGGCCAGGGCCTTTGCAAAGCGGAATGGTAAATGACTTTGTAGACGCTAAACATAAAAGAAAAAAAATTACATATCCCCATCCAAGCTTAAAGCATGTCCTTCAAAGCACTTATGGAATAATACTTTACCAGGAACAAGTAATGGCTATAGCTTCAGAGCTGGCAGGCTTTACCATGTCTGAAGCAGATATCTTGAGGAGCGCAATTAGCAAGAAAAAAAGAAAATTGCTAGCAAAGCAAAAAAATAAATTTTTACAAGGGGCAAAGAAAAAGGGCATAGACGAAAAAACTGCTATCAATATTTTTGAATTGATAAACCATTTTGCAGAATATGGTTTTAACAAATCTCATAGCACGGCTTATGCAATGATTTCATATCAAACAGCATATTTGAAAGCAAATTATCCAGTTGAATTTATGGCGGCATTATTGAGCATTAGGATGGGTAGCCAGGAGAAGGTAGCACAATATGTTAATGAAACCAGGAGGTTGGGAATTGAGGTGCTTCCCCCTGAAATAAATGAAAGTTATGCTGATTTTACTGTAGTTGGGCAGTCCATAAGGTTTGGACTTTCAGCTATTAAGAATGTAGGAGTTAATGTTATAGAAGAGATAGAAAAAGAAAGAAAAAGGAATGGCAGGTTTAAGGATTTTATTGATTTCTGTAATAGGGTTTCTAGCAGTGTTTTAAATAAAAAAACAATAGAAAGCTTAATAAAGAGCGGGACTTTTGATTCTTTTGGGATCAGCAGAAAGTTTTTGCTTGAGAACTTTAATAAAGTAATAGAAGAAACAATGAAGATTAAAAAAGATAGGGAGATAGGACAATATTCCTTATTCGATACTAATGGCAATAATCAGGAAGAGGTAATGCTGGATAGTATTTTTAAAGAGTCAAAAGACTATAAAGAATATCCACAAAAAAAATTACTAAATTTTGAAAAGGAAATGTTGGGCTTATACATTAGCGGCCACCCATTATCAGAATTTGAAAATGCATTAAGGCAACTCACTCCCATTGGGCACCTGTCTTCGGTAAATGATAAATCTACTGTAGAAATTGGCGGTGTAATATCTGCTATAAAGCCAATATTTACTAAAAATAATAAGCAAATGTATTTTATAACCCTAGAAGACATAGATGAAAGTATAGAAATTATTGTTTTCCCTGCAGTATTAGAAAAATACAAAGAGTTTTTAATTATTGATAATATTGTAAAGGTGAAAGGTAAATTAGATAAGAAAGAAGACCAGTTTAAAATTATTGCAAAGGAGATTGCTAAATTAGAAAAAGTAAGCGGAAATAATGGAAAGAAAAATTACAGTAAGGTTGTTTTTAAGATAAAAGAAGAAGATTTCAATAAGAATTTTATTGATGAGATATATTCCTTAATTAAACAAAACAAAGGCCAAAATAATGTAGAGTTTAACATAGTGGGGGGTAATGGAAATAAGGTAGAAAAAGTATTTAAATTGCCTGAAAATTTTAAAATAGATTTAAGCGAGAATTTCTTGGACCAGATTAGAAACAGGTTTGGAAGCAAGATTAGATGGATAAGAAAATAGTCGAAAGGAGCAATATTGCATGATTTAAAATTTGCAGTAATAGGCGCAGGGCACGGGGGCAAAGCTATAGCTGCCCATTTAGCTATAAAGGGTTTTAGCGTAAACCTTTATAATAGGACTCTGGTTAGGATTAAACCAATAATAAAATTAAAAGGCATAGAGTTGGAAGGAGAAGTTAGCGGCTTTGGTAAGTTGAACCGCATTTCCAACAGAATGGAAGATGTAATAAAAGATGTGGACATTATAATGGTTGTAGTACCGGCAAATGCCCATGCTTCCATTGCGGAAAGATGTGCGCCATATTTAAAGGATGGCCAGGTCGTTGTCCTAAACCCGGGAAGGACTTGTGGTGCTTTAGAGTTTTTAAATGTTTTGAGGGAAAAGGGCAATAAGAAGGATATAGTGATAGCTGAAGCCCAAACTTTTATATATGCCAGCAGGGGCATGGGGCCTGCTGAAGCAAAAATTTTTAGGATAAAAAAAGCCATACCGGTAGCAGCCATACCATCATCTTCAACCAAAAAAGTGCTAAAGTTATTAAACCAGGCTTTTAAAGAATTCATACCCGGCGGCAATGTTATTGAAACTTCTTTTAATAATATGGGAGCAGTCTTTCATCCTGCTATAACTATATTGAATGCATCAAGAATAGAATCAACTTTAGGAAATTTCCAGTTTTATATAGAAGGCGTAACCCAGTCGGTTGCCTCTATATTGGAGGCTGTTGACAGGGAAAGGGTAAAGGTAGCCAATAAGCTTGATTGCCCCAGTGTCTACTCCGCTATTGATTGGCTGTCTATGGCATATAATGTAGTAGAAGATAATTTATTTGATGCCATACACAGTAATCCCGGTTATGTAGGGATAATGGCGCCAAGGACTACTAATGTAAGGTATATTACTGAAGATATTCCAATGAGCCTGGTGCCTATTTCAGAGTTTGGTAAAATTATTGGTTTGGAAACGCCGATAATTGATTCCCTGATTAATATTGGAAATTCAATATTTAAAAAAGATTTTAGGAAAATAGGAAGAAACCTAAAAAGTTTAGGTTTAGAAGGGCTTTCCTTGGAACAAATAAAAGAAAAATTTATAAAAGGAGAAAGTGTTAATGGATAAGATATTAGGGGCTTGCGTGGGGAGCTGTGTCCATGTCGCTGGCATTCTTAATTTTTTAAATTTAGCTGATAGTTATAAATACAGGACTAAATTTTTAGGTTCGGCTTGTGGTGTTGAAGAAATAAAAAAAGGGATAAAGGAATTTAATCCAGACATCCTTGCGGTAAGTTACAGGTTGTCGCCAGAGAGTGCCTTGCCTGTATTTAAGGAATTAAAGAATAAGGTATATGAAAAATATAAGGGGAAAATTAAATTTATCCTGGGCACTACAAAACCAGTTGCGGAAGTAGTAGAAGCCCTTAAAATCTTTGATATTGTTTTTACAGGGGAAGAAGGAAAAGAAATAGTAGAAGCATATATTAAGAAAGGGGAAGCTAAAATAGTTAAGAAAAAGCCCCCACAGGCCTTAGTGGAAAGAGTTAAATTTAGGGAACCTTTTCCTGTGCTTAGGCATCATTTTGGCAGGCCAACCATGGAAGAAACTATTGATGGCATAAAAGAAATATCTGCCAATGAAATTGTAGACGTGGTTTCTATAGGCCCTGACCAAAATACGCAGGAATATTTTTTTGAGCCAGAAAAGATGAACCCAGATCAAAATGGCGCGGGAGGGGTCCCTGTAAGGTCTGAAGATGATTTTAAAAAATTATTTAAAGCTACCAGAATGGGAAATTACCCCATAATGAGATGTTATAGCGGAACAAATAATATCCTTAAAATGGCAAAAGTCCTAGTGGATAATATAAATAATGCTTGGTGCGCAGTTCCACTTTGCTGGTATAATGAACTAGACAATAGGAGTAAGAGAAAACTTGTAGATGCAATAAGAGAAAATCAAAAAGTAATGGAATGGCATGGGAAAAGAAATATTCCTGTTGAAGTAAATGAGTCCCACCACTGGAGTTTGAGATACTCTCCAGACTCAATAGCTGTGGCTGCTGCTTACCTTGCCGCTTATAATGCAAAAAAAATGGGTGTAAGCGTTTATGTTTCCCAGTATATGTTTAATACCCCACCTGAAACTTCCTTTATAATGGATTTGGCAAAAATGCTGGCAAAAATTGAGTTAATTGAATCATTGCATGATTCAAATTTTACTACTCTAAGGCAAACCAGGACTGGCCTTTATAGCTATCCAACTGATTATTATGAAGGAAAAGGCCAGCTTGCATCCTCAACTCTTCTTCAAATGCAGCTAGATCCCCATATAGTGCATGTTGTAGCTTATTGTGAAGCAGATCATGCAGCAAAGCCTAAAGATATAATTGAATCTACAAAGATTGTCAATAAATCTATAGAAAATTATTTAAATGGCTGTCCAGACATGAAAAATGATAGAAAAGTCCAAAAAAGAAAAGAACAATTAGTCAAGGATGCTAAATTTATTTTGAAAAAAATAAAGGGATTAGATAAAGAAAAATCATTTGAAGATCCTTTAGTATCGCCAGATATAATAGCAAAAGCTATAAAACTAGGCATACTTGATGCTCCCCACCTTTGTGATGTTGAGGCCGCTAGCGGAAAAGTAAGGACCATGTTTGTAGAGGGAGCTAATTATGCAATAAACAAAGATGGCAAAGTCTTAACAGAAAAAGAAAGGCTTGCCATGATTTAAGTTTTACTTTTTGGGTAAAATATAATATTATTCAGAACTTAATATAATTTTTTTTATTTATGTTTAAACAAAAAAATGACAATTTAGTTATTAAGCTTCCTTATGGGTTTAGGGATATTTTCCCTGTAGAGTCTCAGGAAAGAAGGATAATACAGGATTTAATAAGGGAATCCTTTAGAGAGTGGGGCTATGGTGAAGTTAAGACCCCTGTGGTAGAATTTACAAAAAATATTTCTGCAGGCGTTGGGGATAAATGGTCCAATAAATTAATTAATTTTTTAGATATTGATGGGAGCCTTATATCTTTAAGAACAGATATGACTATTCCTATAGCCAGGCTAGCGGGAATGAGAATAAAAAAAGACCAGCTGCCTGTAAGGTTTTGCTATTTTGCTAATTCTTTCAGGCAGTCGGTTCTGCAGGCAGGGGTTAAAAGGGTATATTGCCAGGGAGGCCTGGAATTAATTGGCGCTAAGAATTTTATGGGCGATGTGGAAATATTGACAATCCTTAATACGGTTTTAAGAAAATTGAGCTTTAAAGATTACAAGATAGGTCTAGGTCATATAAAATTAATAGATGGGCTTTGCCAGTGGCTAAAGCTAAATGGCAAGCAGGCTAAATTTATAAAAGAAAACCTGGTCCAGAAGAATTTTGTAAATATTGAGAATTTGTTAATTGAGATTGATAGAGGCAAGTGTAAAAAATTTATGTCAATTATAAAGCCTCATAAAAATATTAATGATGTGGAGGCAAAAATTTCAGATATTGGCATAGAAAATATTAAACAGGGAATCAAATATCTTAAGAAGGTTTATGATATTCTGGATGGCTTGGGTTTTGGAAAAAACATATTAATAGATTTAAGCATATTGAGGGAATTTGATTATTACACCGCCTTATTATTTGAAGTATATTCTGGTGGCACTACTGACATGATTGGCAGCGGAGGAAGATATGATGGCCTCATTAAGAAATTTGGTTCCAATATTCCCGCTACAGGTTTTGCATTAGATTTGGATCTTTTGCATAAATCTATGGATAATTCGATATTTAAGCCTTATCTTGAAAGCAACAAAGTGCTTTTGTATGGGCCCAATATAGATAATGTAGAATTTATTAAATTAGCGAAAAGGCTACAGGCGGCGGGCGTAAATGTGGAGCTCTTATTTGATAAAAATAATGAAGCAGAGAAGCTGGCAAAGGAAAAGAATTGTAATTATATTTGCAAAATTAATAAAAATTTAAAAAACTTGGCTGTTAAGAATTTAGAAAGCGGAAAAAAAGATATTAAAAAAGTAAAAGAATTTATAGATGAGATAGGCAAAAAATGACCTTAAATATAGCTATACCAAAGGGATACTTAAAAAAGGATTGCATAGATGTTATAGGAAAAGCTGGCTTTGACACGAGCAGTTTGGTCAGGAGCGATAGGAAGTTATTTATTTATTCTAAAAAAGATAATATTAAGTATATTATATCAAGGCCTATGGACGTGCCTGTATATGTAGAATATGGTGCTTGTGATCTAGGTTTTGTTGGAAAGGATGTCCTGCTTGAGAAAGAAAGCAATGTTTATGAATTGCTTGATCTAAAAAGCGGCAAATGCAGGATAATAATTGCAACAAGAAAAGATTGCATACAAAAGGTAAAAGACCAATATGATCATTTTGGCTCAATACGGGTAGCAACTAAATACCCAAATATTACAAAAAAATATTTTGATAAGAAGGGTATGCAGGTAGAAATTATAAAATTGCATGGATCTGTTGAACTAGGGCCTATTTTAGGCATTGCTGAAGAAATATTAGATATTACGGCTACTGGTAAAACACTAAAAGAAAATGAACTGGTGGAAATGGAAAATGTTGTAGTTTCAACTACCAGGTTGATCGCAAATATTGTCAGTTACAGGACTAAACATGACAGGGTTAATGATTTTGTTAACCGCATTAGCAAAGTAATAGAAGAGTGTAAAAATGGCAAGAAAAACTAATATAAAAAGAAAAACCAAAGAAACTGATATAACACTAAATTTTAACCTTGACGGGAAAGGAAATGCAAAAATAGATACAGGCATTCCTTTTTTTGACCATGTGCTCTCGAGCTTTGCCAGACACGGGAATTTTGACCTTAATATTTCTGCTGAAGGGGACCTTGAAGTTGGGCCGCACCATTTAGTAGAAGATCTGGGAATTTGTCTGGGAAAGGCAATAAAAGATTGTATTGGAGACAAAAAAGGAATCAAGAGGTTTTCTTTTATGGTGCTTCCCATGGATGATGCTGAAGTGCGCGTGTCTATGGATTTGGGGGGGAGGCCTTATTTAAGGTTTAATGTTGATTTATTATGCGAAGAGCTAGATGGAATGGAAACATCTCTATTAGAGGATTTTTTTAAGGCAGTAACAGATAATGGGTTTTTTAACCTGCATATTAATAAAAATGTTGGCCTAAATTCTCACCATATTATAGAGGCTATATTTAAAGCATTTGGAATAACACTTTTTAATGCCAGTAGAATTATTGGGGATAATATCCCTTCAACTAAAGGCATAATTTGACCACCCTCTTATAAAGCTAGAAGGTAAAATGTATATTGCAATTATAAATTATAATATGGGGAATATTAGAAGTGTAGAGAATGCTTTTAAAAGCATTGGAGCAAAGGTTAAAGTAACTTCAGGTATTGATACTATTAATAAGTCTATGGCATTTGTATTGCCAGGAGTTGGAGCTTTTAAGGATGCAATGCAAAATTTAGAAAACCAGGGATTAATAGGAGCAATAAAGGAAAATGTTAAAAAAAAGCCTTTTCTTGGCATTTGTCTGGGGTTTCAACTGCTTTTTGAAACTAGCTTAGAGAATGGAAAACATAAAGGGCTGGGCTTACTTAGGGGTACTGTTAAGAAAATTCCTTCTATTGTAAAAGTTCCCCATATGGGATGGAATCAAATAGATATATTAAAGAAAAATAGCAATATTTTTGATGGTATAAAAGATAAGGAGTATTTTTATTTTGTCCATTCCTATCATGCTGTGCCTGAAGAAAAAAAAGTTGTAAACAGCATTACAGATTATGGCATTGAAATGGTATCAGGAATAGAATTTAAAAATATTTTTGGTTTACAGTTCCATCCAGAAAAAAGCAGTAAATTTGGATTAAGGCTATTAAAAAATTTTTGGAACATGGCAAAGGAAAAAAAATGATTGTAATACCCGCAATTGACCTAATTGATGGAGCTTGCGTGAGATTGTCTGAAGGGAAATTTAATACCAAGAAAAAATATTTTGATAATCCCCTGGAGGTGGCTGAAAAATGGAAAAGCCAGGGTGCAGAATGGCTGCATATAATAGACCTTGACGGGGCCAGGACCGGTGAAGCTAAAAACTTAAAGATAGCTTTAGGAATAAAAGAAAAATTGGATTTAAAGATACAGTTTGGCGGCGGCATGAGAAGTGAGAAAATACTGGAAAAAATTATGGAAAGTGGGATTGACAGGGCTATACTGGGTACCAAGGCTATTGAAGATTTTTCTTTTCTGAAAAAAAGTTTTAAATCTTATAAAAATAGGATAATTCTTAGCCTTGATTTTAAAAAGGGCGGGCAAATATTAAAGGAAGGATGGCAGAAGGATACCTCTTTTAATATTTTTAATTTTTCTAAGAAAATAAAAGATATTGGCATTAAAGAAATTATTATTACTGATGTTTCCAGGGATGGAATGCTTAAAGGCATAGATGTAAATTTTATTAAGCAAATTTTAGATAAAACAGGCTTATCCCTTATAATAGCAGGCGGTATTTCTACAATTGAAGATATAGAAAGTTTAAAAAAACTGGAGCACAGGGGCATAAAAGGCGTTGTTATAGGAAAAGCATTATATGAAGGCGGGATTAATTTAAAAAAAGCAATAAAGGTTGGAGAAAATGATAACTAAAAGAATTATTCCATGTTTGGATGTTAATAAAGGCAGAGTAGTAAAGGGAGTTAGTTTTGTAAACTTAAGAGATGCAGGGGATCCTGTAGAGCTAGCAGCTTTTTATGACCGGGAAGGAGCTGATGAGGTTGTTTTTCTAGATATAACCGCTTCCCATGAAAAAAGAAAAACTGTAATAGAGCTTGCAAGCAAAGCGGCAAAAAAAGTTTTTATTCCCTATACTATTGGAGGCGGCATTAAGAAAGTCGATGATATAAGGGAGGTATTAAGAAAAGGCGCAGACAAGATATCAATTAATACATCGGCAGTAAATAATCCTTCACTTATTGAAGAATCATCAAAAATTTTTGGCAGGCAGTGCATAGTTGTAGCAATAGACGCAAAAAGAAAGGATAGCAATAGCTGGGAAGTATACACGCATGGAGGCAGGACTCCAACTGGGAAAAATGCTGTCCAATGGGCTAAAACTGTTGAAGATTTAGGGGCAGGAGAAATACTTTTAACTAGCATGGATAAAGACGGTACTAAAGATGGTTATGACATAGAATTAACAAAAGCAATAACACGGGAAGTAAATATTCCTGTAATTGCTTCTGGGGGAGCGGGAAATTTAGAACATTTAAGAGATGTTATAAAATATGCTGACGCAGATGCTGTTTTAGTAGCTTCAATATTTCATTATGGAGAATATACTGTAAGAGAAGCAAAAAAATATTTAAAATCCCAAGGGATAAATGTAAGGATATAATATGGATAATAAGCTTATACCTGCGATAATCCAGGAACAGGGTACAGGGCAGGTTTTAATGCTTGCATACATGAATGAGGAATCTTTAAGGAGGAGCATTGAAACAGGGACTACCTGGTTCTGGAGCAGGTCAAGGAAAAAATTATGGAATAAGGGTGAAACTTCAGGAAATATACAGAAAATAAAGGAAATAAAATATGATTGTGATGGCGATACCTTGCTAGTTACAGTAGAGCAAATTGGAAATGCTTGCCATACAGGCAATAAAAGTTGTTTTTATAGGACTTTAAAAAAAGAAAATATTAAAGAATTGGCCCTAAAAGGCGAAAGCAGTAAAATTTTAGAAGAAATTTATGGTGTTTTAAAGCAAAGAATAAGAGAAAAAGCTCCCAACTCTTATACTTACTCTTTACATAAAAAAGGTTTGGATGAAATTATAAAAAAATTTGGTGAAGAAAGCATAGAAGTTGTATTGTCAGCCAAACATCAAAGGAAAGAAGATTTAATTTACGAAATTGGAGATTTGCTTTACCATCTATTGCTGCTTTTGGTTGAAAAAAAAGTATCTTTAGAAGAAATTTATAATGAATTAGAATCTAGAAGGAAATAAGGTGATATCCTTGGCAGAAAATAAAGAAAGGATAGCTTTGCTTACAAGCGGGGGAGATGCTAGCGGGATGAATGCTGCTATAAGGGCAGTTACCCGCTATTCGATTTATAACAATTATGAAGTCATTGGCTTTTATGAAGGCTATAAAGGATTAATAAATAATAATTTCGATATTTTAAATTTAAATTCGGTTAGCGGGATAATAGATAGGGGAGGAACTATACTTTATTCCGCCAGATCAGAGGAATTTAAAACTGAGGACGGCCAAAAAAAGGCAATTGAAAACTTGAAGAAAAATAATGTGGAAAAGTTAATTGTTATTGGCGGGGACGGCACTTTCAGGGGTGCCCATGATTTACATAAAAAAGGTATTAAAGCAATTGGAATTCCTGCCACTATTGACAATGATATTGCTGGCACAGACTATAGCATTGGCTTTGACACGGCTTTAAATGTGATTATAGATATAATGTCTAAAATAAGGGATACAGCCTCTTCACATGATAGATTATTTGTTATAGAGGTAATGGGCAGGCAGTCTGGAGTGATTGCAGTTAATGCTGGAGTAGCATCTGCGGCTGATTATATATTAATTCCTGAAGTAGATTTTGATTTAGTTAAAATTGCTAATGAGATTAGGAATCATAGGAAAGGTAAGAGGCATACTTTAGTAATAGTAGCTGAAGGAGTGGGTAAGGCTAATGATATTGCCTCTTCAATTAAATTATTAGCCGGGCATGAAGTAAGGGTATCAGTCCTGGGGCACATACAAAGGGGAGGATCACCTTCAGCCATGGATAGAATTTTAGCTGCCAGATTAGGGCAAAAAGCTGTGGATGCCTTGATGGACGGCAAAAGCGATGCAATGGTTGGATATCAGGGCAAGGAGATAAAAATAATAGATTTTGAATATATCTTCAAATATAAAAGAAAGATCGACAAAAACCTATATGATTTAGCATTTATACTGTCTTTGTGATGGTGCCGAAGGTCGGGGTCGAACCGACACGAGCTTCTCAGCCCACTGGATTTTGAATCCAGCGCGTCTGCCAATTCCGCCACTCCGGCCAGGATAAATAATACAATTATTCAAAATTATTATCAAGGACCTAAAGTCAATAATTTTTTGTTGACAATTATAATAAAAAGGTTTATATTTTTCCTTTAACAAACGCCATTAAGTTTTTATGAAACTTATTGGCGTTTTTTATGTAAAAAAAGAGCAATCATCCCTCTTTTTCCTCTTATTTTATTATAACTCCAATATTTCTTCTACTTCTTTTTTATCTAAATCCATAATGTATGGTATTCCTGATATTTCAGAAGACTCTTTGGTAAGCGATGCAATATCATTCCTATCCAGTAGGCTTAAATTGAATTTTCTAGCCCCACACATTAATTGCCTTAAACCCTGGGACACTCTTTTAAAATAAGAATAAAGGCCAATTGCGGAACCAGGAATTTGATTTGCTTTTTCTTCAGTAAATTCTTTTCTAAGGTCTGTAATTTCTACAAAAATTGATTCAAGGTCGCTTCCATATTTAGAAATTGATTTAGGGATTTTATTGCTATTAACTTTTTCTTCTATGGTTTTTCCAACCATTGATGCAGTTATGGGTGAACGCGCCATGCCAATCAATTTAAAATATGGTGATCCCATTGCCAGTGCCTTAAATAATTGATCTTCTAAAGTAAAGCCGCCCGCTATTGCCATATCTGGGACATATTCTCCTTTTTGCGATAATTTTTTTGCATAGTCATATGCCAAGCATTGGATATAAACGGTTGGAATCCCCCATTCATTCATCATTCTCCAGGGGCTCATGCCTGTTCCGCCACCTGCGCCATCTATGGTGATTAAGTCTATTTCTGCTTCTGAACTGAATTTTATTGCTTTTGCCAGGTCAGCAGGCCTGTAAGCTCCAGTTTTAAGGAATATATGTTTTGCGCCAATATTTTTTAAATGCTCTACTGTTTGCATAAACTCTTCTTTGCCTACCATTCCAATTCTTGAATGCCTTTCAAATTCTGAGAAGTCTCCATGTTTAAAGGCTTTTTGGATATCAGGATCTAGTGGGTCGGGCAGAACTATATAGCCTCTTTTTTTTATTTCTATTGCCCCGTCAAGGTTATCAATCTTAATTTCTCCGCCTATATCTTTTGCGCCCTGGCCCCATTTTAGTTCTACTATTTCTACACCTAGCTCTTTTATTGCGTATTCCAAAACATTAAATCTCGAATCTTCAACATTAGTTTGTACTACAATTCCGCCGTATCCATCTTGTTTCCATTTATTGTACAGGATTACTCTTCTTTTTAATTCAGGGGAATTGATTACCTTGTTCTTAGTGTCAAAAGAAGATTTGGGATCTATTCCACACACATTTTCACCAATGGTTAAGATAACGCCACTAATTGCTGAGCCAATTGCTAATCCTTCCCAATTTTTTCTTGCAATATCTGTTGATCCAAGGCCGGGTATAATAAGTGGGAGTTTTAACTTTAAATCCTTATTTTTTCCGATTTTTGTTTCAAGGTTCACATTAGTAAAAATTGCCTGGTCGCTGTCTTCTTTTACCCCCTTGGCGCCAAATGCAGTCCCCATGATATTAAAATGAGAATAGTCAATGGGATAATCTTTTTGGGAAGCTGCTGTAATATCCCCGAATGGTTGGGGGTATATGGTTTCTGCACCCCTATAGGCTGATTTGCCTATTTCACATAGCCCCAGGCATCCTTCAATGCAAGTGGCGCACATTCCACTAAAAGGGCTTGTATTTTCAGCATATAAGTTTTTTGTTCCTGTTGCCGAGGAAGCATTAATTTTTGAATAAGTCATCATGCACACTCCTTAAAAAAAATTATAAAAATAATTTAGGCTGCTATGCCAATGTGTGCATCATTGCTTGAAATATTGGGCACCTTTGCCCAGTGGCTATAAATTTTACATAATAATAATTGTGAATGTATAATATAAAGGGTTTTTAAAAAAGTCAAATATAATAGAAAAGTGATAGGAATGAATGATAAAAAAATTTTACTAATTGACGGAAATAATTTAGCATACCGTGCCTTTTATGCCTTGCCTGAAACCATAGCTACTTCGTCAGGCACTTCCACTAATGCTGTTTTGGGTTTTACCAGCATGCTTTTAAAGCTTATAGAAGAAGAAAACCCAGATAGCATTATTTGTGCTTTTGATAGCAAAGGCCCTACTTTTAGGCATGATATGTTTAAAGATTATAAAATTAATAGAAAAAAAATGCCTGATGGGCTGGCAAGGCAGTTTCCATTAATTAAAGAGGTTTTAGAGGCTTTTAATATCATTGTTCTTGAAAAGCCTGGTTATGAAGCTGATGATATTATTGCAACTATAGCAAAGGATGTTTATGAGGATTATGAAGATATTTATATAATAACAGGAGATAAAGATATTCTGCAATTGGTGTCAGAAAAAATAAAAGTAATTGCAAATAAGAAGGGCATAACCGACACAGTAGTTTATGATGAAAAAAAAGTTGAAGAAAAATATGGAATTGGGCCTAAAAGGATTAAAGATTTTTTAGCATTAATGGGGGATAGTTCTGATAATATTCCGGGAATTCCAGGAATTGGGCCTAAAACAGCCAGAAAATTATTAAATGAATACCAAGATTTAGATGGAATATTTAAAAATATTGAAAATATAAAAAGCAAGAGAATGAGGAATTTATTAAAAAACAATGAGGATTTAGCTAAAACAAGCCTGAAGCTTACTGGGTTAAAGATAGATGAGAATTTAAATTCTGAAAAGGTTTTAAAAGATAGTTTTAAAAATATTGATTTAGCTAAAGTAAAAAACTTATTTAATAGTTTAGAGTTCAGGAATTTAAGAAAAAAATTAGAAAAAATTAGTTTTGATGCCAAAAAAAGTAAATCTGTTGGGTTTAAAAAAGAATCTGTAAAAATTGAAATGGTTAAGCTGGATTCTAAAAAAGTATTAGAGCTACTTTTAGAAGAAATTGATGAAAAATTATATTTTATTTTATGTGATTTAGGCGGACCCTGCTTATTGCTTTATCCAGGCAAGAACAATGCTTATTACTTAAATTATTCTAGTGCTGAAAATTTAAAGGAAGGCCTTGCCCATATAATAGAAAATAAGGATATTATAAAATCTGGTTATAATTTTAAGGAAATTTATAAATTTTTTATAAAAGTTGGATTAGATATTGCTGGAAAAGTTACTGATTACAAGATTTTATACATGGTATTAAATCAGCAGGTAACAGATATAAATATAGATGAGCTTATTCTTAATGTATTAAACATTGAGATAAGGGAGACTGGGGATGAAAGCAAAGATGGCCAATTAGAGCTATCTTTAGGCCCGGATAAAGAAAAAGAGCTTGAACATTTAAAAAAGATATTAAGTTTATTTAGCCAGTTAGAAGAAAATTTGCTTAAAAGGATAAAGGAAAATGAATTAGAAAAAGTTTATAATCAAATTGAAGAACCCCTTATAAAAGTCCTGGCCAATATGGAGCATAAGGGCGTATTTGTAGACAAAGGCTATTTAAAAAAATTAATTAAAGAATATGAAGAGGATATAAAAAGCTTAGAGGATAAAATTTATGATTTGTGTGGAGAAATTTTTAATATCAACTCACCCCAGCAGCTTGCAGTTATATTGTATGAAAAACTAGGGCTTCCAACTACAAGAAAAACAAAAACCGGGTATTCTACTGATGCCAATGCATTAAAGGCTATCTATGACCAGTCGCCGGTTATTGAGCATATACTTGATTATAGAGAAAAAAACAAACTAAAAAATACTTATATTGATGTGCTGCCGAGGTTAATTGATCCTTCTGACGCTAGAATTCATACCACATACAATCAAATGGGGACAACTACTGGAAGAATAAGCAGCAGCGGACCAAATTTACAGAATATCCCTGTTAGGACAGAATTGGGGCGCAAGATAAGGAAAGCATTTGTTCCTGGCAAAAATTATGATTTAATACTGGCTGCTGATTATTCACAAATTGAATTAAGAATACTTGCCCATTTATCTGGTGACAAAAATTTAATTGATGCTTTTAATAAAGGTGAAGATATACATTCAAGGGCAGCTTCTGAAATTTTTAATATTGGCTTTGGTGATGTAGATAAGGATTTAAGAAGGAGGGCTAAAGCAATTAATTTTGGAATCATTTATGGTATGACCAAATATGGCTTAAAAAGCAGGTTGAAAATTTCAGAAGAAGAAGCAGGAGATTACATTGAAAAATATTTTAATAGGTATCCTAAAGTTAAACAGCATATTGCAAATTTAAAAAAGGATGTCTACAGGAAAGGCTATACCACTACTATTTTTGGCAGGAAGAGGATAATTAAAGAAATTGGCAGCAGCAATATAAGGATAAGGAACCTGGGGGAAAGGCTGGCAGTAAATACGCCTATACAGGGCAGTGCCGCAGATATTATGAAGTTAGCTACAGTATTATTATTTAATGCACTTAAAGAAAATAATGTAGACAGCAATATAATATTGCAGGTGCATGATGAATTAGTTTTAGAGCTTAAAGAAAAAGACCTTGAAAAAGTAAAAGAATTGGTTAAAAATACCATGGAAAACTGCGTAAAACTTAGTGTAAAATTAAAAGTAGACATAAAAACTGGACAGAATTGGTATATTTGATAAAAATATTTTATAATTATTAACTTGTAAATATTGATAATTTTTCAATACCGTGATATTCTTTTTGACTATCAAAAGGAAGGGTGGTTTTTAATTATATGTTTAAAGAAAATTTTGAAGAAAATTTAACTGAAGACAATTACATGGTGGAGGACGAAAACGGGAAAATGGTTCCTAACTATGATTTAACTATCATAGATTTTAATGAGGGGGACATATTAAGTGGAAGAGTCGTAAAGATTGACAATGAAGAAGTACTGGTTGATATTGGCTTTAAATCGGAAGGCGTTATACCTTTATCAGAACTTTCAATAAGGAATGGGGTAAAACCTCAAGAAGAACTCAAAGTCGATGATATAGTAGAAATAATGGTGATGCAAAAAGAGGATCAAGATGGAAGATTAATCCTTTCCAAGAAAAGGGCTGAAATAGAGAAGAATTTTGATATAGTAGAAGAAACTTATAAAAATCAAGGTACTATTGAAGGTGAAGTAATAGAGCATGTAAAGGGGGGTTTAATAGTAGATATAGGCCTCAGGGGATTTTTGCCTGCTTCATTAATAGATGTTAGAAAAACAAGGGAGCTCGCTTCATATATAGGAGAAAAATATAAATGTAAAATTATAGAAGTTGACAGGAACAGAAACAATGTAGTTCTTTCCAGAAAAGCAATAATTGAAGATGAAAGAAAAGAACAAAGAAAAGAAGTGCTTGAAGATATTGAAGTAGGGCAGATAAGAGAAGGAGTAATAACCAGCATAGCAGATTTTGGCGCTTTCGTAGATGTTAATGGAGTGGATGGTTTGATACATATATCTGAACTTTCGTGGAATCATGTTAAGCATCCTTCGGAAGTAATAAGCGTTAATGATGAAGTAAATGTAGAAATTCTTGATGTTGATTATAAAAAACAAAGGCTATCACTAGGCTTAAAGCAAACACAAAAAGATCCATGGATGGAAAAAATTAAGAAATATTCTATTAAAGACATTGTTAGAGGTAAAGTTACAAGGATTGTAAAGTTTGGATTATTTGTCCAAATTGAAGAAGGCATGGAAGGCTTAGTACATATTTCTGAATTAAGCAGTAAGCCTATAAAGAAACCTAGCGATGTTGCAAAAATTGGCGATGAATTAATGGTCAGGATAATTGATATAGATTTCGATAAAAGGAGAATGGCTTTTAGCGTTAAACAGGTTACTGAACCAGAAGAAAAAAAGGAAGAAAAAGAAGCACCAGAAAAAGCAGTAGAAGAAAAGAGAAAAGAATTAGAGAAAGATCTAAAAGGCGTATCTCCTGAAGAAAAAGAAGCAACTAT
>JAGYOJ010000030.1 GCA_018399435.1 Actinomycetota bacterium
AATATATTAGAAATATATTTACATATGAATGAAAGATCATCTGAAAACGGCCACTCTGAAGCAAACCCTCTTAAAGGCT
This sequence comes from Actinomycetota bacterium, assembly GCA_018399435.1. Classification (GTDB taxonomy): domain Bacteria; phylum Actinomycetota; class Humimicrobiia; order Humimicrobiales; family Humimicrobiaceae; genus M55B165. The sequence goes on from JAGYOJ010000030.1 coordinate 80, forward strand.
TGGATATAACCGGTCTAGATGATAAATTAATAAGTGATTTAATGCAGCTGAAACTGCTTCAGAGCATAATTGATATATCTCCCAACTTTTTAATTTTAAAGGATAAAGATTTAGTTTATAGGGAAGTTAGTAAATCATTTTGCCGGTTTCTTGGCAAACAGCGCAGCCAAATTATAGGCAAGACAGACTTTGACCTATTTCCTGAGGAAGATGCAGCTGCTTACCAGGAATCTGACATGGAAGCATTGTCATCAAATAGCCCTATTGAAGCCGATTGGCAAGTCTATGGCAAAAAAGATGCCCGCTGGCTACATATTATAAAAAATACATTTAGGGACCCGGATGGAAAGCCAATAGGCGTTCTATGTTCTATAACAGATATCCACGAACGCAAACTAGCAGAAAAAAAAATAAGGGAAAGCAACCGGCAATTACTTTCAATTTTCAGTGGCGTAGATGAATTTATATATGTGGCAGATTTCGATACATATGAAATTCTGTATATGAATGAAAAAGCAATTAAAACATTCGGCCACTTTATTGGAAAAAAATGTTACAAAGCTTTACAAAATTTTAATTCTCCATGCAAATTCTGTACAAACCACTTAATATCCAAAAATAATTTAGGCAAAACCCATATCTGGGAATTTCAAAATAAGGTAAATAAGCATTGGTATAGGTGCATAGACAAAGCCATCCTGTGGATAAATAATAAATATGTAAGGTTTGAAATGGCAGTTGACATAACAGATAAAAAGAATTTTGAAAAGAAATTACTACAACTTTCATTTCATGACAAACTTACAGGCTTATACAATAGGGCTTATTACCAAGAAGAGCTAAACAGGCTTAAAACAAAAAGAAACTTGCCAATTAGCCTGATAATGGCAGATGTTAATGGATTAAAACTTGTAAATGATGCATTTGGCCACCACCATGGAGATAAGCTTTTAAAACTTACAGCCGAAGTATTAAAGGAATGCTGCAGAGGTGAAGACTTGATAGCAAGATACGGGGGCGATGAATTTTTAATCCTTTTAACCAAAACTCCAAAATCAAGGGTGATGGAAATAATTAATAATATAAAGGCCGAAGCGCCTAAAAAAAGAAGTGCCAATATTCCCCTTAGCCTTTCTATTGGCTTTGCAATAAAAACAAAATTAGGCAATATTGATATAGACATTTTAAAAGATGCAGAAGAAAATATGTATAAGGACAAAATGCTTAATTTTAGAAAATCCCATAAGGAAATGATTGAATTTTTAACTAATGCCTTATATGAAAAAGGTATTGAAACTATAGACCACCATAAAAAAGTTGAATATTATGCAAACATGCTTGGCAAGGCCATGGGTCTGTTTAATTATAAGCTTGAAGAATTATCCCTACACTCCAAATTCCATGATATAGGAAAAATAGGGATAAAAGAGAAAATATTAAAAAGAAAAAGAAAACTGAACCCCAATGAATGGCAACATGTAAAAAAACATTCCGAGATAGGATACCGGATTGCAAATAGCAGCCCCATCCTTTCACCAATATCTGAATACATACTGCATCAGCATGAATGGTGGAACGGCTCTGGCTATCCTACTGGGCTAAAGGGAAAAGAAATTCCTCTAATATCAAGAATTGTAGCGGTTGTAGATGCTTATGATAACATGATAAGTAAAAAGCCGTATAAAAATAAAATGTCTGAAGCCATGGCCATAAAAGAGCTTAAAAAATTTGCTGGAGCTCAGTTTGACCCTAATATTGTAAAAAAATTTATAAACATAATAAGAAAAGAAGATAAATAGCTGCCTATATTATTTTAACCTTTACACCTAATTCATTTGCCCTACCCTCAGCCAGTGAAGTTAACCTGCAGTAATTGGTTATTATAATTTCATTTTTTAAAATATTGTCTTTTATACTTTCATATCACAAACTGCTATTACTTTACTGCCTTTTTAGCACAGATTCAGTATCCTAAATGCTATGGTCTTTTCCTAACCCTACCATAACATGCAAAACCAATATTTTCACAATTGCAAGCTATAAGCATCTATTTTTAAAAAATCCAAATTTATTTTTTACTTTATTTAATTTCTTTTACTCTTACCTTTTCTCCTATTTCTGCAGATTTATATATTGCATCCATAATATATTGGCTATGCAACCCATCTATGCCATCACAAGGCGGATCTAGATCCTCTACGATAGCCTTAGAAAAGGCTTCAAACTCTAATTTGTAATTATCAACACCGTCCCAGTTATATTCTTTCTTATAGCCATCCTTTACCAAAACTAGCCTTCCTCCGCTAAACATTCCCCTCATGGAATCAATGGTATACATAACTCCTTTTGTGCCATTAATTTCTAAGTCATTTCTTAGCATGTTTATGGGAACGCAATAATAAGTGTCTACATAAACAAATCCCCCATCACTAAATTCAAGAATGGCGCTGCATGAATCTTCAACTGGATAATTATGGATTACATTTTGCGATATGGCCATCGCCTTATTAAACTTTTTTCCTGCCACAAACTCGACTAAGTCTACAGCATGATTTCCCATATCAATCATTGAACCGCCCCCCGCCATCTCTTCTTTTTGCCTAAATGCATCAGGATCCGGTGGATAATTCTGGCCGAACTGGCAGCGGGCAGAAACTACTTTGCCTATCTCGCCATCTTCTACTAACTCTTTTGCTTTCCTGTGTATATTTGTAAACCTCAAGTTAAAACCCGTACCAAGCTTAACATTAGCTTTACTGCAAGCTTTAACCATTTTATAGGCTTGTTTGCCATTTAGCGCTAATGGCTTTTCACAAAGCACATGCTTGCCATTCTTGGCGCACAGTATAGTATTATCCAAATGGACATTCTGTGGAGAAGCTATGTAAACAGCATCGCAATCAATATTTCCCAGCATTTCCTCAGGCGTATCAAAATGCGGCACCCTCCAATTTTTTGATAAAGGTTCAGCCTTATGCTTGGAGCCTTGAATGCCAACTAACTCACAAATATTACTGGACCTCAGTGCACTTGATATTATTGTTTTGCCTGCCATCCCTGTAGCTCCTATAACTGCCCATTTAACTTGCATGTATCCCTCCCATTTTTTAAATTTAAATATATTTACTTTTGAATCTACTTTTTGAATAAACTTTAGCTATTATATCATTTCGGATAGTTGGAACATAAGAGGCTAAAAGTTAATATTGTAGTTTATGAAAAAATCTTTTGCTTTTTTGGTTAAAGAAGGCATATCTCTTCTCTTTTGCATTGCTTCAAATTCTTTAAAAATTTCATTCACTAATTTTTCTTTATCCATATTAAAATCTTTGGTAAGGATACTATAAATATCTTTAAAAACTCTAGATTTCCATTGGCTAAATTCAGGGCGGTAAGTTAAAAAATAGGCGCACAGCCTTCCTGCATCCTCTACAGCATTGCCTTCTTTACATTCTTCAAAATCAACTTTATAAAATTTTTCCCCTTCTACAAGGAAATTTTTCAAATTTATATCGCCAAGAATATAATCTTTCCAATAAGTTTCTTTAAAGTCTTTGTTAAAGGTATAGATATATCCACATAAACCATATATTAAATCTTGTGGAATTCTCCTTTTCTTTCTTTCTGATTCCTCCAGTAGCTCTAAAAAATTCCTTCCCTGTATATATTCCAGAAGCAATGAATTTTTGCATTTTAAATATACTTTAGGCGCAGGTATTTTTAAATTTTCTAATCCTTTAAGTACAGTGTATTCCCTTTTAAGCCTGCATTGCCATCTCTTGCCTTTAAATTTTTTTACGACTATATTAGCCGGCGGATCCCCAATATCAAAAATGCACCTGACCTTATGGACTTCATTTTTTTTACTGCTAAATTTATCCAGTATAGTATATTCTTTAATCCAATTATTCTTAAAAATATTCTTCTGTCTTAGATTAGCTTCCATCAATTACCACCTCAATTTTTGCCCCGGGTTCATACCCTTTTAAATTCTTAGCCATTCCCAAAAGTGAATCCCTTAATATGGCCTTTACAAATGGGACCATCTTTATATTTTCCCCATTAAATTTTAACTGTATGTTCCCAGAATCTATAACACATTCCTCCCTTTTAGCCTCCCCTTTTAATATCATCTCCCCTAATTTCCTGCATGAATACCCGCATTCATTGCAGCATTCTGCAGGAAAATCCGGAAGCATCCTGTAAACTTTATCCTCTATCAAGTCTATGAGCTTCTCTCTATTTTTTATTCCATTTACAACAGGTATGCCCTTATATGATTTAATTTCATTTGAAATAACTCCAGATATTGCAAAAATGCTTCCATCAATAAGATTATCTATGCCTTCTTTATTTTTTGCGCAAATAATCTTTGGCAAATTATAGTCCTTTACGCCTTCCATAATAACATAATCCTGGCTATAAAATTTTAGTATTTCTTCAACTTTTAATTTTTTTGGGAAAAGTATGTCAGTTTCGTTATTCCCCCTGGCAGCAACGATTTCAGCCCCTGCCTGGCCATGCCTGTAAGTATTGGTTCCCTCCGTGTCCATAGCAAAATCGGCATAATGTATTTCTTTTACTGTACCAACTGAGTAATTTCTTTTAATGAGCCCTGATATAATATTTTCTATGGTAGTTGTCTTCCCGGACTTGCTAAGCCCTATAATTGATAATGCTTTCAAAACATCCCCCTCTTAAAAATAAATAATATGCAACAATAAGGGCAACTGTAAAAAACACTGATGATAATATTACAAAGTAATCCCTCAAAGACATTTTTAAAACCAAATAGCTTGTCCTTTTAGGATAAGCCCTAAATGCCCTCATTTCCATTGCTACAGATAATTTATGGGCCTTCTTTATTGAATTAATAAGTATAGGATTAAATATATAATAATACATCTTAAGTTTCTTTTTAAAGGCAATCCTTTTTATGTCTACCCCCCTCAGCTGTATGGCAGTAACTGTATCCCTGAACTCGCCCATAAAAATAGGTAAGAACCTTATAGCCACTAAAACCATAAAGGCTACCTCATATGGAACTTTAAGCTGTATTAAACCCTGCACAATCTCCCTGTGGCTTGAAGTAGTTATAATGGTTGCAGAAATAACGATTACAGCAAGCCTTAAAACAAATTCAAGCCCCTTAACCAAGCCTCCAGTAGATAAGAAGCTAAAATTTCCTATGGTTATAAGATTGGCCCCAGCATTGGTAAATATGCTCTGTGCAATGACTATAATTGCAAATATAAACCACATCTTTTTAAAAGATTTTAATACCAATAAGAGTTTTGCCCCAAGAAGCATTGCTATTAATATAGCAGCTACAAGAGTAAAACCAAGTACATAAACATTTTGTATAAAAACAGCAATGCTAGACAGGCAAAGCGTTATTATTAATTTTGCCCTTGCATCTATTTTGTATTTATCCAATGATTCTACCTTCCCTAATCTTTATTGTCCTGCCTGCCATTTCTTTTATAAAATCCTCGTCATGTCCCATTACAAGCATCCCTATTCCCCTGTCAAGCAATTTTTTTAAAATATTAGAAAGCATTTTCTTACTTTTGATATCCAATCCTGTAGTAGGCTCATCAAGTATTAAAAATTTTGGCTTGTTTATTAAAATTGAAGCAATAGCAAGCCTTTTTTTCTCCCCATAGCTAAGGTTAAATGTATAGCTATCTCTAAGGTTTGAAAGCTTAAATAAATTAAGCATCTTTTCTGTTTGGTAATCTATAAAGCTCTTTTTAAAACCTTTAAGCTCTAATATAAAGGAGAGCTCTTTTTTAACAATGACATTAAATATTTGAGTATCAGGATTTTGAAATAAATACCCTATAACCTGCCCTATCTGGCATAATTCTAAATTAGAAATTTCTTCTTTATCTAAAAAAATATTACCTTTATCTGGCATTAGTATTCCGCATAATAGCTTTCCAATTGTAGTTTTACCGCTGCCATTAGGGCCAATAAGGCCTGTAAATTCTCCATTTTCAATACTTACACCAGCCTCTTTTATAACTTCTGTACCATTGCTATAGCTAAAACTTATATCTTTTGCTTCTATGAACGGCAATTTATTCTCCTATTTATAAGCTAGACTTAAAAGTTTTCCATCCTTTAACTCAAACATTGAATCAGCAATATCTAAATCATCCATATCATGGGTTACGAGCATTATGCTTCTTCCGCTATCCTTAAGGTTTAATATTGCCTGCTTTATCCTCATTCTTCCAGCTTTATCAATTCCTGACATGACTTCATCAAGAATTAAAATTCTAGGGTCAAGGGCAAGAACAGATGCAATAGCTATAAGCTGTTTTTCTCCCCCTGACAAATGACTGGTATGCTCATATCTTTTATTTTCCATGCCCACAATATTAAGCGATGATTTTATCCTTTTGCCAATTTCATCCCTGCTTAAGCATAAATTCTCGGGACCGAAAGCAACTTCATCCTCTACTGTTGGCGAGAAAAGCTGGGTGTCAGGCTCCTGGAAGACAATGCCTATTTTTGTAGCTATTTTTGCCAAATCCATATCCTTTATAGGCTTTCCGAAAAGAAGCACCTCTCCGCTAATTTTACCAGAATAAATATGCGGTATTATTCCACAAATACAGTAACATAAAGTTGTTTTGCCGCTTCCGCTTGTCCCCGTTATTGCAGAAATCCCGCCTCCGGATATTTTCATATTTACATTATCTAAAATATTATTCCTGCCCTGGGGATAGCTAAATACAAGGTTTTTTATAGTTACAGGTATCATTTTTTTAATATTATTTCAGTAACAAACTTACACCATCTCTGGCTAAACTGGTCTCCTTTTACAATTATTTGATATGGCCCGCTTCCGCCTTCTTTTCTGGTCCCTAAAGCCTTTCCGTCTATCTGGAAAGCAATATAGATATTATTATCATCTAGGACTTCCCCGCTGTTAAAGGCTACTGTATAGCCATCAATAGCCCTTACTATAATATTTAAATAATTTTTAGCATCTATATCCATACTTTCTAGAACTTCCCTTAATTCTACCCCGGTATAGATATGCTTTTTAGGCCCTGAATCGCTTGTGTCAAGATTAGCATTAAAATCCTCCGGCCCAAGGCCCAATAGATAATCCAGCCCTATTGTTTTTAGCTCTTTTTCCCCTTCTTTTATAATTATTTTAGCTTCTTTTTGCATTTGCCTTTTTGCCTCCAGTCCTTGAAAGTTTAAAAATACAGCAATTCCAACAACTGCTAAAAGAACTGCTATAACTGATATAATTATTATATTTTGTTTCTTCATCTTAAAATTATTTAATTAAAATATAGGGGACAATCATATCCTCATGCCTAAATGCGCCATGGTCCCCTCCAACACCAGTTGAATGCATCCCATGGTCTGAGGTAATAATTGCCTTGCCCTCCCAATTGTCCAGTAATTTTTCAATATAAGCATCAATATTTTTTATAGTCTTCATAGTGTTTTTATCCAAATCGCCATAATTATGGCCGCTATCATCTATACTGTGAAAATGGGCTACTATAAAGTCATAGCCATTATCTAAGTTCTGCAAAGCAAACTTAAATATTTCATCATCCGAGGTCCCATTTCTATTTATATCAGTGTTTAGGATTGGCTCTATTTCATAATCCAAAAATTTTATATCCCCTTCTATTACCAGCGCTTTTTTATCCTTGCTCAAAATATGTTTAAAAATAGAATCGCACATTATTTTTCTCTGCTTCCTGCTATAAACTCCATTCAGGTAAGGGGGTTTTCCTGTAATCATAGCAGCAAAACCAGAATTTGTGGTTGGCTTATAAACACTTGTAGCCATTACTGCAGGCTCTAGATTTTTGAGAAAAGGCGCATATCCATTTTCTATGGCATACTCATATTGATGGTAACCAAAACCATCTAAAAAAATGAGCAAAACTTTCTGCCCTGAATTAATATACTGCAAGGTATCATAATAGGCATCCATTATGCTTGCTGCAGGAGGGTCAATTATTACTCCAACCGTATCTTCTATAAATTCATCACTTTCTTTTTTGGCGTAACTTATCTTATTGCCAGCAGCTTCAAAATCACCCAGACCATGAGTAAAAAGATATTCGCCTTTTCTACCCATTACAAGCGCGCTTGAAAAATCTGGAACGGATGAGAAATCTTTTATATTAAAAATCTTTTTTTCCTCAAAAATCATTGCTCTATTATAATTATCGCCCTCTTTTTGTAAAACTTCTCCAATAAAGCTCAAAGTTGTTCCTGTTTTTAATAATAAGCTGCCAATAGATGAACTAAAGATATTTTCATTAGCATTTATTATATTAAAATTATTTTCCATATTACTATCTTTTGAAACCACTGTTATACTTTCCAGCCCCTTTATATTGCTGCTTCCGGGATGGGCTAAATTTATAGCCTGCCAGCCATTTTCTGAAAATACTATATAATATTTCTCTAATGTATTTCCTTCAATTCTTGATGCCCTGCCGTCCCTTCCAATAAACATCACTAAATAATTATCACTTACAGGTTCAGATAATTCAATTAAATCCCTTGCCTTTATCCCTTTATAGGCGCCTCCCCCATAACTTATTCTCTTATTAAAATCCAGGCTATCAGGATTGCTTATTGATACAGGTTCGCATATATCGCCATTTATATATAATGCAGGGATGTAGTTGCTGCTTTTAAAAAAATAGAGGATAGCTGCACCCAAAAGAGCTACTGCTACAAATAAAAGGGCGAATATTATATAAAAATATTTCTTCAATTATTTTCCACCTTTATTAAACTTAAACCAGGGCAAATCAATTTTTCTAATCCCTTTGATTATCATATAGGCTAAAAGCCCACCTAAACCTCCAGATAACGCCCCTCCTGCCAGCGTAAGCATCAGGGGCACTGCAGGAAGCTTAAAAAAAACAAAATTGGTAAGTGCGGTGCCACCCAAATTTGCTGCCATTCCTGCAAAAAAACAGGAATATATATTATCCGCATATTGCCTGGTTAAAAAAAGTATTAAATCAACTGCAATGCCTGGAGAAAGATAGGTAATCAGGCTTATAACCCCATGGGTTCCAAATACGCCTGTTGCAGTAACTAAAATTGCCTGCACCAACGCTACCAATATTGCTGTCCCGGGCTTTTTTATAAGGCCTGCCCCTACCACAATCCACATCATGTAAAATCCTCCAGCAATAGCGCCTCCGGGGATAAAAAGAGGCCCAGTTATTATATGCACAAGTGGCACTATTACCGGCTTCATTGCAATGCCTATAGCTGCAACCATGGCAATAACTACAAGATCAAATAAAGAAAACTTTTTTAAATATCTTCTTGCTATTCCTTCTTTCACTTATTCTATAACCTTAATCTTTGCCACATTTTTAATCCACGCGCTCCCATGCATAGTTTTTACTACCAGCCTTGGCAAGCCGTCACCTTCTGTTAATTCTTTGCCGTCTTTTACAAGGCCTAAAATTGTTCCATCATCATTTATTGTATTGGCATCAAATTCTTTTGAGTAGCCATCAGAAGCTTCCACTGCAACCGTGCTGTATTCTTTAATGCCTGCCTTATTTAGTAAATCTGCCAGCTTTATTCCTTTCCATTTTTCTTCAGTCTTGCTGCCATCTTCTTTTTCAAGCACTGCTTCAATCTCAATTATTTTTATATCCTGTATTTCACTGCTTCCAATTTCTGTGCCAATACCATCGCTTTCTATAATCTCTACCGCCCATTGCTGGGTAGTAACGGCAGCCTGGCTGCTGCATCCGGCAAATACAAATAAAATCAGCATAACTGGTAGTAAAATTGCTGAAAGCTTACGCATGTCTCCCCCTATTTGGTTTCAATTAATAATATGTTTTTAAGGATTTTTCCTTCACCCAAATTTTTAAAATATAGTTCCAGCTCCCCTTCATTGTTTAAATATATTATTCCCTTATCCAAATCAGAAGAATCTATTTCCAGATTAAACCCGTCTGATGCAGTAAATATATAAACATCTGCCTCCTTGATTTTTGTTTCATCCAATATCTTGTCCACGGCTATGCCTTCTTTTGCTCCAATTTTAGCATTTTCAAAAAACTGCAGCCCTTCCGGGCATGAAAGATATACTGTCTTCTCATAAAGAAACCACAATATATCCTTAATCCACATTCCCTTTGGGAGGTCATCAGAAAGAAAAGTTGGTGAATTTTCGCCGCTTATCTTTATATAGCCGCTATTAAATATTTCTTCCTTTTCAGTTTTTTCAAAGCCGTCAGAACTCTTTATAAGGACTTCGTCTGAGAGATCTTTAAAATTATAATCACATAATAAATTTTTAACTGTTACAGCCTTATCAGTTTTACCATAATATTCATATTCTTCAGTGTTTATGTTTTTAACTAAAGTATCAATAAAAATAATCCTTTCAGGCACCAGTGATACTTTTTTTTGGCCTAGCCCAATTTTTACTAAATTTTTTACCCAATACATTGTCCTCTGGTTGGGCACAACTGCCCTTAAAGGCTTCTCCCACTCTTCTAAAGGCTCACCATCCATTTCATAAGCAAGTATTATTTTTTCTTTTTTTATAACTTCTCCAGGAACCTCAATGCTATATCCGTCACTAGCATAAAATCTTAATGAAGCAATACTATCTTTATTCTGAGAAAAGTAATTTTTAAGGATATCTTCTAAATACACACCTTTGACTTTTCTTAACTCTTTTTGGTCATCAGAGCTAATTGAATTAACTTCTTTCTTAATTTCTGGAAATTCCTTAATTTCAGCCATTCCTAATTCAATTTTTTGGCCAAAACCTTGTATGGTTAATTTTTGCACAGATTTAATTTCTTGTTTTAAGCATCCGGTAAAAAGAAGCAATGCAATAAGAAGCAGGGCAATTGCTGAAGCAATTAATTTTTTAAAAATCAAT
>JAGYOJ010000031.1 GCA_018399435.1 Actinomycetota bacterium
ATTACAAATATTGTATCTAATATATTAAATAAAAAATAATTTTCATTTATAATAGTGAAATCGTAAAACAACAAAAAGAAGGAGAAGAAAATGGCAGGAGAAGCAATTGGATTAATCGAAACAAGAGGACTTGTTGGGTCAGTTGAAGCAGCGGATGCAATGGTAAAGGCTGCAAATGTAACCCTAATGGGCCAAGAAAGAATTGGCGGGGGACTAGTAACCGTATTGGTAAAAGGCGATGTTGGCGCAGTAAAGGCAGCAGTTGATGCTGGAGCAGCAGCAGCTAAAAGAGTAGGAGAATTATTATCAGTACATGTAATTGCTAGGCCTCATCAGGATCTTGATTTGATTTTGCCTAGTGAATAAAGATAATTTGTTAAAAAAAAGAGAGGTATTTTAAAGTGGATACCGAAAAATTAATTAAAGATGTAGTTGTTAATGTAATGCAAAGATTGGAAAGTGAAAAGGTACCTCAAAGTAAAACGGGCTCTAGTCAGAACTCAAATCAAGAAAATCAGGCAAGGGCTTCTTCAGAGCGCAAGGTGGTATGCGGAGTATCGGTAAGGCATGTCCACCTATGTAAAGAGCATCTGGAGATACTTTTTGGGAAAGGCCACCAGTTAAGCGAGTTAAGGGAATTATATAATCCAGGATTTGCGGCTAAAGAGGCTGTTACCATTGTAGGCCCTAAATTGAATGCAATACAAAATGTACGCGTATTGGGGCCTCTAAGGAGCAAGTCACAAGTAGAGTTGGCTAAAACGGATTGTGTTATTCTGGGAATTGATGCCCCGGTTAAGCCTTCCGGAAACTTTGAAGGTTCTGCATCAGCTGTTATAGTAGGCCCTAAGGGCGTTGTCCACCTGGATGAGGGGGTAATAAGGGCAAACAGGCATATACATATGTGCCCTGAAGATGCAGAGTATTTTGGCCTTAATGATAATGACGAAGTAGATGTAAGGGTGCCGGGACCAAAAGGCCTTACTTTTAATAATGTACAGGTAAGAATTTCACCTGATTTTAAAACGGAAATGCATGTTGATACTGATGACGCTAATTCTGCAGATATTGTTAATGGTACTTTAGTTGATATAGTGGACGCATCCTGTATTGCGCCTCTGGAAGCGCAAATGGCAGATGCTAATGGTACCCCACCGGATATACCGGACGGCAGCTTTGCTGGAGAAATAACGGATACAAATGTTGCAAAAAGTGTTAGCAATAGCTTAGCAAGCCAGGCGGATAAACAGAATGGTGATGGCAGTTCTGAGGATCAGCAGGTTTCGGTAAGCGGTGATGATAGGAAAATAGTTATCACTGTTGAGGATTTAAAAGATTACAAGGATAGCGGCATAAAGCTATCAGATAATGTAATACTTTCTCCACTGGCTAGAGATGAAGCCAAGGAAAGAGGTATTAAGATCTATTGATAAAAAAATTTGAAGATATAGGGGGTAAGATGTGGCTATAGATGAAAATACCGTCGAAAAAATAGTAAGGAGTGTAGTAGAAAACCTGTCTAGCAGCCAGAATTCCAGCAGCTTAAAGGTTTCGTCTATTGCTACTTCTAAAGATGGTCTATTTGACAATATAGAAGATGCAATAAAAGCAGCTAAAACAGCGCAGCAAAAGCTTTTTAATATGGGAAAAGATATAAGGTTTAAGATTGTGGGTTCAATTAAGGAAGCCTGCAAGGGCCATGTTGAAAAACTTGCTAGAATGAGTGTAGACGAAACTGAAATGGGCAATTTTGAAGATAAAATTTTAAAAGTTCAGGTAGCTATTGATTATTCAGTAGGGCCTGAAGATTTAGAAATAGAAACATATAGTAGCGATAGCGGAACCCAGACTTTTGAAATGGCGCCCTGGGGAGTTATTGGGGCTATAACGCCAATGACAAATCCAACGCCAATGATTATAAATAATGCAATAGTGATGATATCAGCAGGCAATTCTGTTGTATTTTTGCCGCATCCAAAAGCTAATAAGTGTACTTTGGAAGCATTTAAAATTGTGCACCAGGCAATAGTGGATGCAGGGGGGCCGCCAAATCTAATTACTGCTACCAGGGAAGCAAAGATAAAAAATGTTTCAAATGTGTTTAAAAGCCCTGATGTAGATATGATTTGTGCAACCGGAGGCCCGGGGATAGTAGAGTTATCCTTGAAAAGCGGCAAGAAAGCAATAGGCGCCGGCCCTGGCAATCCACCAGTAATTGTAGACGAAACTGCTGATGTTGAACATGCTGCCAGCGAAATAGCTTTTGGTGCCGCATTTGACAATAATATATTATGCAATGATGAAAAAGTAATTATCCTTATAAGGAGCATTGCAGACAGGTTTTTATCTGAAATTGCAAAACATAAAACAATTGTATTAAATTCTGAACAGGCAGCCAGGGTTACGGATGTAGTAGTTAAAGATAATGAAGTAGTAAAAGAGCTAATGGGAAAAGATTGTCCGGTTATTCTTCAAAAATCCGGCATAAATTTTGATAATTCAGTAAAGCTTGCAGTTTTTGTTGCTGATTCAGAAAATCATCCGCTCGTGCAACATGAGCAAATGCTTCCCGTGGTTCCTATTGTGCTAGCAGATACATTTGAAGAGGCAGTTGAAATTGCAATAAGGGCCGAGCACGGATTTAAGCATACTGCAATGATACATTCAAATAATCTTAAAAGGATAACTAGTTTTGGGCAGAGAATTAATACAACTAATTTTATAGTAAACGGGCATTCTCAAAGAAGCGCTGGTACAGTTAATGAAGGAGGGACAGCCTGGACTTTAGCTGGAGCAACCGGAGAGGGCCATGCTTCTCCAAGGACATTTACCAGACAAAGAAAAATTACTTTTTATGGTTCAATGAATATTGTGAAATAAATTCTGATTTTGAAAGGAGTTCTATAGATGAATGGTGAAGCCATAGGTTTAATAGAGACCAGAGGGCTGGTAAGCTCAACCGAAGCTGCAGATTCAATGGTAAAAGCAGCAAATGTTAAGCTGATTGCAAAAGCTTATGTTGGCAGCGGGTATGCAGCAGTTGTTATCTCCGGCGATGTCGGAGCTGTAAAAGCTGCAGTTGATGCTGGAGCTGCTGCCGCTAAGAGAGTAGGAGAGATAGTGAGTGTACATATAATTCCTAGGCCCCATCCAGATTTGGAAAAGATTTTAAATGGAAAAGCAGTAAGGTCTGGAAGAGGCACTTTCCCTAAATCCAGGTCGCCGAAAGGCAGCCAAAAAGGCAAGGGCAAGGGGAAAGGCAAGGGTAAAAGTTCAAAAGGAAAGAAAAATAATAAATAAGGCGGATTTGTTTTATGGAAAAATCTATAGGTATTGTTGAGTTCCGGAGCATTGCAATTGGAATTAGCGCTATAGATAAGATAGTAAAGGCAGCTGACGTTAGGATAGTTGATGCCAATGCTATTTGCGCCGGTAAATATTATATTGTTTTTGCCGGGTCAGTAAGTGCTGTTTCTAATTCCCTGAGTGTAATAAGGGAAGAAGAAGAACCTTTTATTATAGATTCAGCAAGTATATCAAATGTTTACCCTGAGATTTTTTCAGCATTGTTTCAGACAGCTGAAATCAAAGAATGGAAATCAATAGGAGTTATAGAGACTATAACTTCCCCTTCAATATTTATGGCTGCTGATGCTGCAGTCAAGGCTACTTCTGTAGATTTAGTGGAGATAAGAGTAGCCAGGGCGCTTGGCGGAAAAAACATGTTAATAATTAATGGGGATGTATCATCAGTTAAAGAATCAATAAGGGCAGGTATAGGATACCCTGAAGAAAAGGATTTTTTAGTTGACTATAGAGTGATAGCGTCTCCGCATCAAGATTTATATAGGGCAATCAAGTAAAGACATAAACATGAAAATAAATTTAGATTATGGAAATAAAAAATTGGGAATTGATGTTCCTGAAAAAAATTTAAAATATATTTTAGAAACAAAACCAGTTAAACCGTTAATAAATCCGAAGGAAAAAATTGCTGACAGCCTATATAATCCAATAGGATCACCGCCTTTAAAGGATTTAGTAAACCCTGGACAGAATGTCTGTATAGTTATTTCAGATGTAACCAGGGCTGTCCCTACAAAACTTATCTTAGAGGTTTTGCTGCCTGAATTGGCAGAATATGGCATAGGTAGCGATAATATTTCAATCCTTATCGCAACTGGATTGCATAGGCCTAATGAAGGCAAAGAGCTAGAGGGCTTAGTGGGAAAAGAAATAAAAGAAAATTATAGGATTATAAATCATAATGCAAGAGACAGGAATTCCTGCAAAGAAATTGGCAAAACTAAAAAAGGCACGCCGGTAGTCCTGGACAAGGAATACCTGGATGCAGATTTTAAAATACTTACAGGGTTAATAGAGCCCCATTTCATGGCTGGATTTTCAGGAGGGCGTAAATCAATATGTCCTGGCATAAGCTATATGGATATGTTTAAATATTTTCACGGCCCGCCAATACTTGAATCCCCCAATGCTGCAACGGGCGTGCTAAAAGATAATCCATTCCATGAAGAAGCAACTGAAATTGCTAAAATGGCAGGCGTAGATTTTATAGTGAATGTAACCATTAACAAGGATAAACAAACTACAGGCATTTTTAGCGGGGATCTGGAAAAAGCCCATTACCAGGGCGCAAAATTTTGCCTGCAGTCAAGCCAGTATAATATAGAGGAAGAGGCAGATATAGTCATTACTACCGGCGGGGGCATGCCTTTAGACACTACCCTTTACCAGGCGGTAAAAGGCATGGTAGGCTGCATGCCTGCAGTTAAAAAAGGCGGCATGATTATAATTGCTTCAGAATGCAGTGAAGAAATTGGAAGTGAAGAATTTACCAAAATACTTACAAGTGAAGACAGCTTAGATAAATTTATGGATAAAATTTGCAATACCGATTATTTTGAAATTGACCAGTGGGAATTAGAAGAATTGGTAAAAGCAAGAAAGAAGGCAGAAATTTATTTGTTTAGCGATTGCCTTCTTGATTGTAATTATGTTATACCAACAGATACATTAAAAATTGTTAAATCAATGCAGGAAGCAATCAATATAGGCTTTGAAAAATATGGCAATGATGCTAAAGTAACTGTAATTCCAGAAGGGCCTTATGTAATTCCTGTATTGAAAAAGTAATTTATATTTTAAAATAAGAATTAAATCTTCAAGGGATGAGGTTTCCCTATGATTGCAGACAAAAAGATTAATAAATTAAAAGAAATAGTGGGCGGTGACGCAGTTTCAACCGCGGTTGAAGATCGGATAGCTTACAGCTATGATTCTACTAGGCTTGAATACTTGCCGGATATAATAGTAAAAGCTAAAAATGCAGAGCAAATTAGTAATTTGTTTAAATTTGCTAATGAAAACAATATACCAATCACGCCAAGGGGTTCAGCAACAGGATTAAGCGGCGGCTGCTTGGCTGTTAATGGCGGCATTTTACTAGTAATGGTTGAAATGAATAAAATTTTTGATATTAATACTGTTGATTTGCTGGTAGATGCTGAAGCAGGAGTGATAACGGAAGAAATTGATAAAAAAGCAAGAAAATTTAATCTTTTTTACCCCCCGGATCCTGGAAGCATAAAGAGCTCGACAATTGGAGGAAATATTGCTGAAAATGCTGGAGGCCTTAGGGGCTTAAAATACGGGGTTACAAAAGATTATGTAAATAGCTTGGAAGTAGTTCTTCCTACTGGAGAAATAGCCCAGTTCGGAGCAAAAACAGTTAAGGGCGTTACCGGCTATAATCTAAAAGATTTGATGGTAGGTTCTGAAGGAACATTAGGAGTAATTACAAGGGCTACATTAAACTTGCTTCCCTTGCCGCAAAAGAGGGCAAGCCTCCTTGCATTATTTGACAAGCTTACAGATGCGGCCCAAACAGTTGTGGATATAGTTTCTGAGGGAGTCATTACTTCAACACTAGAGATTATTGATAATGTTACTATTAATGCTATAGAAGATTACCTGGATCTGGGAATTGACAGAAATGTAGGCGCAATGCTTTTAATTGAGGTTGACGGCCAGGAAGGCGCTGTTGATATAGAGGCAGAAATAATTAAAAAAGTTTGCAATAAAAATAATACTACTTCATGCAAATTAGCAAAATCTGAAAGTGAAAGGGATTCCTTATGGTCTGCCAGAAGAGCTGCCTTATCTGCATTAGCAAGGGTCAAGCCTTCAACAATATTAGAAGATGCTACTATACCGAGAAGCAAAACTGTCCAGCTTATTAAAGCTATCAACAGGATTGCAGAAAAGTATGATATAAGGATTGGCACTTTTGGGCATGCTGGAGACGGGAATCTACATCCTACAATTCTTACGGATTTAAGGATAAAAGAAGAAGCTGAAAAAGTAGAAAAGGTAATAGAAGAAATTTTTAAAGAAACCGTTAAGCTAGGGGGAACTTTATCAGGAGAACATGGCATTGGCATTTCAAAAGCAAAATATTTACAGATGGAAATATCTCCTGAAACTTTTGGCATCATGAAAAGGGTTAAAAAAGCTTTTGATCCGAATAATATATTAAATCCTGGCAAAATGAGTTTTGATTAGATTAAATTGAGTTTTTTTATTTAATAATAAGGTTATAGATTTAATAAAATGATTAAAATTGAAAAAGGAAATATAACAAATAAGGTAGATGAGTTATTTAATTGCAGCAGGTGTGGAAGTTGCCTTGCAGTTTGCCCTGTTTACAGGAAAACGTTAAATGAGAGTTTTTCCCCGAGGGGCAAGCTTAGTTTAATTGAGGCTTTAAGCAAAGGAGTAATTGAACCCACCGAAAGGCTTTCAGATATATTATATACTTGCACCCTTTGCAATTACTGTTATGTTGAATGCCCCAGTGGAGTTTTAATAAAGGATTTATTTGAGGCCGTAAGGCTGGATTTAATTGGATCTAAAAAGTATCCAAAAATTCTAGATTTGCTTAAAGAAAAGATATCGAACGGGAAAAATGTTACTTTTGACAGCAATGAGGGAAGATTGGATTGGGTAAAACAGCTGCCAGGCGTAAATCCTGAAGATTTGCTAAAGGAAAATGCGGAGGTCATATATTTTGTAGGCTGTGTCTCTTCATTTTCGCCAAGGGCATTTTCAATCCCAAGGTCAATAATAAAATTGCTCAAATATGCAAAAGCTGATTTTGGCCTGCTCGGAGAAGAAGAATGGTGCTGCGGCTTTCCCCTTTTAAGCGCTGGCATGCATGGGGAAGCTGAAGAAATTGCAGATTATAATATTAAGAAAATTAAACAAAAAGGGGCAAAAAAAATTATAACTTCCTGCCCTACCTGTTACCATACCTGGAAACATGAATACCCAAAAATAGCCAGTGAAAAAATAGATTTTAAAATAATGCATGTTTCTGAATATTTAATGGCTCTAATAGATGATGGGAAGCTAAAACCCAGTCCGCTGGATTTAACAGTTACTTACCATGATCCTTGCGACCTTGGAAGAAATTCAGGTATTTATGAAATCCCCAGAGAAGTAATTAAAAGTATTCCAAATATAAAATTAAATGAGATGGAACAAAACAGGGAACAGGCTAATTGTTGCGGGGGCGGGGGAAACCTCGAGTCAATAAATGAAGAACTGGCGGCAAGTATTGCTTCAGACAAGGTTGAAGAAATTGAAAAGACAGGCGCTGATGTGGTTATTTCTGCATGCCAGCAATGTGAGCGTACAATCCATACACAGTTAAGAAAGAAAAAGAAAGAATTAAAAAAGAAAGTTAAAACCTGGGACCTAACAGAACTTTTATTAAAAAGTATTGAAGCAAAAGGAGAATAACAATGGAAATAGAAGGATTTAATTTTTTAGATGACCTTTATTATGATGACAATCATTTTTGGGCTAAAAAAGAAAATGGAAATTTTATTATAGGGGCTACTGATTTCTTCCAGAATTTGGCTGGAGATGTTGTTTTTATAGAATTGCCAATGGTTGGGACTAAAGTAGAACAAGGTAAGAGCTTTTCTTCACTGGAATCAGGCAAGTGGGTTGGCAAAGTATATGCTCCTCTTTCAGGAGAGATAGTGGAAGTAAATGAAGAGCTGGAAGATGAGCCAGAGCTTATAAATGACTCATGTTATGATGAGGGCTGGATTGTTAAAATAAAGCCTTCAAATGCGGAGGCAGAATTGGGCAACCTTATGAAGGCAGGCCCTGAATTTGAAAAATTTATAAAAAAGGAATATTTAGAACATGGACAAGAAAATTAAAATTGATGTAGAGCCTATAGGCAAGAGGATTTACATAAAAAAGCCAACTAATGGGCTGAATGCTTTAGTGGATGCCGGCATAGGGATAAAGACTGTTTGCGGGGGAGAAGGAACCTGTGGCAAGTGCAGGATAATGATACTTAACCAGAAGGATATCCCTGTAAATGAGCAGGAAAAAAATATGTTAACAGAAGATGAAATCAACAAGGGGGTAAGGCTTGCCTGCCAGCAGGTTTTTGATAAAGACTTAGACATATATATACCTGCTGCCTCTTTAAGTGAAGAGCAAAAACTCCAGGTGGTAGGCGAGGAGAGGGAAATAGAAATTGATCCTATATGCAACAAGTACCACCTAAAATTGGAAAAAGCAACTTTAGAAGACACAACCCCTGATTTTGACAGGGTGAAAAATGCTTTAAAAAAGGATTACTCTGTAGATGTTGAGACTATTGATTATAATGTTTTAAAGTTATTGCCCAAGGCGATAAGGGATAATAAGTGGGAAATAACTGCAACTGTAAGGGATAAAGAGATAGTTTATGTTGAAGGCGGAGATAAGACAGGTGGCAATTACGGCATTGCAATAGATTTAGGGACTACAAAAATTGCAATATTGCTTGTGGACTTAAAGACTGGCAAAACAATTGATAGCAAAGGCATCATGAATCCCCAAATTTCTTATGGGGAAGATGTAATGAGCAGGCTGAATTTTGCAATATCTGAAGAGAAGAATTTAGAAAAAATACAAAAAGTAGTAATAGATAATATCAATGAAGCATTAAAAAAATTATGCAAGAAAAATAAGATAGATTGTAAAGAATTACTGGAGATGACTGTAGTGGGAAATACTGCAATGCACCATCTTTTTTTGGGCCTTCCAGTAAGGCAATTGAGTTTTTCACCGTTTATAGCGCTTAGCGGGCAATCATTAAGCATAAAGGCCAGGGAAGTTGGGATTAATATATCCCCAGGCGCTTATATTTACATGCTTCCATCAATTGCCGGCTATGTTGGCTCTGACCATCTTGCCATGCTTTTAGCAACTGATATAGAAAGCCAGGAAGGCAATATAATAGGGATAGATATTGGGACAAACACTGAGATAGGCTTAAAGACCAAAGACGGCATAACCAGTGTTTCTACTGCGTCTGGTCCTGCCTTTGAAGGCGCCCACATAAATTATGGCATGAGGGCTGCTCCCGGGGCTATTGAAAGGGTTGTAATAGAGCCTGAAAGCTATAAGCCAATTATACAGACTATTGGGGATAAGAAGCCGGTTGGCATTTGTGGCTCTGGCATTCTTGACTCTATTGCTGAACTGCGGAAGGCAGAATTGATAAATACCAGGGGAAAATTTGATAAAGAATCAAAATTTATTACTAAAGACAGCCAGGGCAATTCCCAGTATTTATTGTACAATAAAGACGAGAATGAAGATTTGATATCAATAAACCAGAAAGATATAGTAGAGATACAATTAGCAAAAGGCGCAATGCGGACTGGAATAGATATTTTAATGGATAATGCAGGAATTACTTTCGATAAGATAGATAAAATAATAATAGCAGGCGCTTTTGGCTCATATATAGACCCAAAAAATGTCATAAATATTGGAATGTTTCCCAGCTTTCCAATTAATAAAATTTATCAAGTCGGAAATGCTGCCGGGGTTGGGTCCAAAAGGGTATTAATTTCAAAAAAACAAAGAATTAATGCTGAAAAATTAGCTAAAAAAGTAGATTATCTTGAACTTACAACCCATCCAAAGTTTAGTGATTTTTTTGTTAATAGCATGCAATTCCCTGAACCTGAAAGGATAATCTAGTTTAGATGAACCTGGGTTTCTTAAAGAAGAAAAAAAGCATTTTAACTTTAATAACTTCAATTATATTAGTTATATTAATCCTTGCAATCATGTCCCCGGCTATAAGTTGCAAGATAATAGATATTAAAAATAATATAATGCCGGGGGAAGAGGCCGAAAATCTTGTAGATAAAAGAAGATTGCTTGTAGGGACTGATGCTTCTTATCCCCCTTTTGAATATTTAAACAAAGAAGGAAATATTGAAGGTTTCGATATTGATATTATAAAAGAGGTAGCTGCCAGCATAGAAAAGGAGATAGAGATTAAAAATATTTCTTATGACTGCCTATATGCTGATCTCAAGGAAAAAAGGATTGATTTAATTATTTCTGCTATTCCTTCCAAGGGAGAAAGCAATGAAGAAATTGTTTACTCAGACACTTATTACGTGCTTGAATATGTTCTTCTTGCCTTAAGCGACACGGAAGCAAAATTAAAGGAAGAGCTTCATAACAAGAACATAGGGATTTTAAAAACTGATAACCAGAATATAGGCGAGGACATACTTTCAAATTATAGAATAGAAAATTATGAAGATATAAAAATAATGTCTGAAGATTTAAGGAATAAAAAAATAGATGGGGCAATAGTTTCAATGCCTATTGCTGTAAATCTCCTTGGGGAGATAGAGAAACCCTTTAAGGCAGTTGAGGTATTTAATTCTAAAAAAGAATTTGTTATAGCCTTAAGGCAGGATTCAGGCATTTTAGAAAATATAAATGGGGCGATAGAAGGCATGCATAAGAGCAGCTCCTTTAAAGAAATCTATAGCAATTGGTTCTCTTTTAATTAATTTGTCCACATGTTTAGTATTTTTTAGGAAAATATTAACTGGTAATGTTATAATATTTACAATTATAAATTACAAATGTTATTAGGG
>JAGYOJ010000032.1 GCA_018399435.1 Actinomycetota bacterium
TATAATTTTAAATTTATGGTTTTTCAAATCACACTGTATATGATTCCTCCAGCCTTGGGCATTATATGCTCTATTATCTTTATTATCTATAATGTTTTTTATAAGCCTACCTATTATTACAAGCTTTTAATAATTCTTTCATCAGGGTCTATTGTCTGGCTTTTAGCAAATACCCTGCAACTTATAAGCGCTAATACTGATTTAAAAATTTTATTTAACAGAATATCAACTGTGGGAATAATTATAGTTACTATTTACTTTTTTGTTTTTACTGCCCATTACACGGGAAAAAAACATTGGGTTACGCTTAAAAAAACAATTCTTCTTTTAATTATTCCAATAATTACATTAATTTTAGAATTTACTAATAGATACCATCACCTAGTAATTAAAAACTATGAGATTTCAAATATTAGCGGGCATTTGTTCTTGCTCAGGGAATACGGGATAGCTTTTTGGCTGTATATAGGATATTCTTACATCCTTTTAGGGATAAGCTGCATAATGCTTGTAAATCTTTTAATAAACTCCATAAATTTTTATAAAAAGCAAGCATTATTTCTAATATTTGTGCTGTCGCTGCCTTTACTTGTAAATGTATTGTTTGTTTCAAAAATTTTGCCCATAAAACATATAGATTTTACGCCAATAGCATTAACTGCAAGCATGCTAATAATGCTTCTGGGCATAACCAGATTAAAACTTGGAGAAATTTTGCCTGTGGCAAGGTCCGCCCTGCTGGATAATATGAGGGATGGTTTGATTGTTATAGATGATAAAAATATTGTTTTAGACATTAATCCTTTAGCAAAAGAAATAATGGGCTTGACTGGCGCCAAAAAAATTATTGGAAAAAATATTAATAAAATCTGGGATAGGGCGTCCCAAATCTTACAAGAAGGCGGCTTTAAAGAAATTGAAAAAGATAAAAGATCTTATGAAATAAATATTTCTAATTTTAAGGACTATAAAGGTAAAATAGCTAGCCAGGTAATACTGTTTAGGGATATTACCGAAAGAAAAAAAACTGAAAATTCCTTAAAAGAAAGATTTGAATTATCTAAACTAATATCTGAAATTTCTACAAATTTTATTGGCCCCAATTTAGATTATAAAAAAAAGATAAATTCAGCGCTCCAGCAAATAGGCCAATTTTCAAAAGTGGATAGGAGCTATTTGTATAAGAAAAGACATAAATGTTTTAAAAAAATTAACAGCTGGGGGAAAAGCAATGAATACGCTGATACTAATACTATTATAAAGGATAATGGCTCGCTGATTAATTTTTTAAAACGACATGAAAAAATATATATCGATAATATGCAGGACTTAAAAAAGAATGCTAAGCTTTCTGCTAATTTAAAAAATTTAGTAAAAAAGCTTGTACAAAAAAATATTAAATCCATCCTTATTGTTCCAATATTTGAAGACAGTGAAATATTTGGTTTTATTGGCTTTGATTCTATAGAGAAGATAAAAAAATGGAATAATGAAGATATATCAATTCTTAAAATAGCAGGAAACATGTTCCTTAATTGCATGCGGATCAAGCAGGACAAATTAAAAATTAATTACTTAAACTTCCATGACCACTTAACCAATTTATACAATAGGGCATATCTTAATGAAGAATTTAAAAGATTAAATTACAAGAGATACCACCCTTTAAGCTTTCTAATACTGGACATAAATGGCTTAAAATTAATAAATGATACATTGGGCCTTAAATACGGGGACAGGCTTGTTATAAAAGTATCCAAAATGCTTAAAAATATTTGCAGGCGCGGAGATATAATTGCAAGGTGGGGCGGTGATGAATTTGCAATACTTTTGCCAAACACCAAAGAAGAAGACGCGCTTAATATATTAAATAGGATCAATGGCCAAATGCAAAAAACAGAAAACCATGAAATAAAGATTAGCCTTTCAATAGGTATGTACACTAAAAAAGGCACTGGAGAAAAAATAAATGATGTTATAAAAGAGACAGAAAAAAGGCTAAACAGGCAAAAGCTTACCAATAAAGAAAGCATTGCAAGTTCTATAATTTCTTCCCTTAGCCAATCACTTTGGGAAAAAAGCAATGAAACAGAACAACATGCAGAAAGGCTTAAAAGCCTTGCAATAAAATTAGGAAAATATATAAACCTGCCTTCTAACAAGATTGATGAACTAAAGCTTCTAGCTTCGCTGCATGATATAGGTAAAATTGGTATTCCTGATGGCATACTTGAAAAAAAAGACAAATTAAATAAAAAAGAGTGGGGCAAAATAAAGACGCACACAGAAGTTGGCTACAGAATTGCAAAATCATCCAAACAGTTAAGCCATATAGCTGAAGGAATTTTATATCACCATGAAAGATGGGATGGCTCGGGCTACCCAAAAGGCTTAAAAGGTAGCCAAATTCCTGTAACTTCCCGTATAATTTCTATTGTAGATTCTTTTGATGTTATGGTAAATGGCAGGCCCTATAAAAAAGTAATGAAAAAAAACCAGGCAATAAAAGAATTAAAAAATTGTTCAGCTTCCCAATTTGACCCAGATTTAGTAGAAAAATTCATAAAAATCTTAAAAAAAGCTCCTTAATTAGAATATTAGGATATCTTTTATTGACATAAAAATGATAAATTATTAAAATTTTTTTTTGTACTAGCAAAATTTGCTGGTATTCTTAACAAGAATTTAAAATTACTATAGAAAAGAAAAGGAGTCTTGTAAGTGAAAGTTAAAAGCAAAAGAATCAAATCAGCTGTAATTGCAATATTATGTGTTTTTGCATTATCTATCATTTTTGCTATGCCAAGCGCTATATTGGCCCAGGAAGAAGAAGCCGAAACCGAGACTGATGTTCCTGAGGAAATAAGTTTTGATATCCCTTATCCGGAAGTCAAGGCAAAATTCGGGGAATCATTTAATTTTAAGGTAGATGTAAGCTATAAAGGCGATGAGCCTTTAACTTTTGATGTTAACTGGGAAGCTCCAGAAGGATGGTATGTAAGAATAAAGCCTTCTTACCAGGAAACTGAAATATCTGCCGTAAAGCTAGACCCTGGCCAGGAGGAAAGCTGGGAAATTTCTGCAGCGCCCCAGGTTAAAGTAGAACCGGGAGATTATCCAATAAAAATTATTGCTTCAAATGAAGATATTGGCCTTGAAGCAACCGCAGAAATAACCGCAGTAATTACAGCAAGTTATGACATGGATCTTGCTACAAAAACAGGCAGGCTAAACACAGAAGTTACATCAGGCAAAGATAATAAATATACATTAGTTGTAAATAATACAGGGACTGATTCTATTGAAAATATATCTTTAAGCACCCAAGAACCTGAGGGCTGGCTGGTTAATTTTGACAATGACGATATAGAGACTATCGAATCCGGAGACAAAAAAGAAATTGTAGCAACTATCAAACCTCCTGAAAAAACAGTTGCTGGTGATTATGTGCTTACCCTTAATGCTTCAAGTGAAAATGCCCAGGATTCCCTGGAGCTAAGAGTTACAGTTTTAACTCCCACCATTTGGGGTTGGGTTGGAATTGGGATTATAGTAATAGTGATAGTTGGAGTTGCAATAATTTTTGCAAGATTAGGAAGAAGATAATTATGGAAGATATAATTATTTCAAAAAATTTATCCAAAAATTATAATGGAAATAAAGCTGTCAGCAACCTTGATTTATCTATTAAAAAAGGCGAAATATATGGCCTCCTGGGGCCTAATGGCGCCGGCAAGTCAACCATTATACTTATGATTTTAGGATTAACTGAGCCTTCTTCAGGGACCATTAATGTTGCAGGCTTTAATTCTACTCGCGAAGCTTTAAAGGTTAAAAGAATTGCCGGGTACTTGCCTGAAAAAATAGGCTTTTATGAAGATATGACAGCAGAACAAAATCTTGCCTATACTGCAGAATTAAACAATATTAAGTATAGTGAGATACCTAAAAAAATTGAAAAAGCATTAAAAATTGTTGGCTTGGTAGAGAATAAGAAACAAATTGTAAAGCAATTTTCTAAAGGAATGAAGCAAAGGCTAGGTATTGCCGATGTCCTAATAAAAGATCCAGAGCTTGTGATTTTTGATGAGCCTACAGAAGGCCTGGATGTTAAAGTTGCAAATAGCATCCTTGATACGATAATTAAATTAAACAAGGAAAAAGGCATTACCTTCATGCTTTCTTCACATCAGCTTAACCTGATCCAGAAAATTTGCCACCGTGTAGGAATTCTTTCTAATGGAAACCTTATAGGTGAAGGAAAAATTGATGAATTAGGGAGAAAGCTTTTTGGTGGGGGTAGATTTATAATTGAAGTTGAAATTTCCGGCGATACTAAAGAAATCTTAAATAAGTTTAGCAACTTAAAAGATGTTATAGATATTGGAAAAGAAGGAAATGTTTTCCAAATTATATGCAATAAAGATTTAAGGTCTGAAATTTCTAAAATAATTGCTAATACTGAATCTATTCTCACGAGGATGAATATCAAAGATTATGCATTAGAAGAAATTTACCTAAAATATTTTAAAGAGGAGTAATATGAGAAGTATTCTTACAGTATATAGAAAAGAGCTAACTGATTATTTCAGCAGTAAAAAATTTATTATATTATTAGGGTTGGTGTATGTAGCCGGACTCTCTTCAGTATATGTTTCACTGCAAAATATAAGGGATGCTACAAGTGGGCTTGATGGTTTTATATTTCTAAAACTTTTTACAATTTCTGGCGATATACTTCCCTCTTTTATTACTTTTATTAGCTTGTTTATCCCTATAATTGGTATTATTTTTGGTTTTGATGCTATTAATAGTGAAAGAAGAAGCGGAAATTTAAGTAGGGTAATGTCACAGCCTATATTCAGGGATAGCATTATTAATGGGAAATTCTTAGCAGGGATTACTACTTTAAGCATCATTATAGCAAGCATAGTTTTTTTAATTTCAGGAATAGGCCTCCGGTCTATTGGCGTTCCGCCATCAGCTGAAGAGATCTTAAGGATTTTCTTTTTTATCTTTATCTGCATTTTTTATGGCACTTTCTGGATGTCACTTTCCATGCTTTTCTCAATTATTATGGAAAAAACTGCAACTTCTATACTGACGTCTATTGCTATATGGCTATTCTTAGTAATATTTTTGCCAATAATTGCAAATGCCATTGCAAATACCGTAGTGCCATTAGAAAACGCCAGTGCGGCCGACCAGGTTAAAAACTATGTTATAGAACATAATATATTGCGGTCATCGCCATCTACCCTATTTTCAGAATCTATTACCACATTGCTTGTACCGGCGGGTGGCCATTTCTTGATAAATCCACAGTCATTTGCTTCTGCTGATTTGAGCAAGATGCTTTTAAGCCCATTATCTTTAGGCCAAAGCTTAATACAGGTATGGCCACAAATTATAGTCATAATTGCACTAGCAATAATATGTTTTGCAGTATCTTATGTAATATTTATGAGGCAGGAAATAAGGGCTACTTAATCTTGTTGGGTTAATACTTCTTCGATTAAGCTATTGCCCGCAGAAACTTTATCTACGCTGTGAATGGAGGCTCCGCTGCTGATTATTACTTTCTCAATTTTTTCGTAATCTATAAAGTCTCCTTCACAGGTTATTTTCACATTTTCTACTTTTTGGTCCATTTCTTTTAATGTTATATCTACCCCGTCTATCCCTTCTATATCTGCTAACTGGCATACAAGCTCAACAATATTTGGTAAGTGGGGCTTTAATACGTCCAAAACTATTCTTCTAATTTTTGCCAAATCAATCACCTATAATTAATATTTATTGTTTTTTATTTTAACATTTATTTTCTTTTCTTAAAATATCCAGCGCTTTTTCTAAATCATCTGGCATGCTGTCCCTTACAATTACTCTCTTATTGGTTACCGGATGTACAAACTCTAATTTTTTTGCATGTAAAAATTGCCTTTTTAGCCCAATTTCATCAGCAATCTTTTTGGACTCTTTGTTCCCATATTGGCTATCCCCTATTACCGAATGCCCAATATATGAAAAGTGTACCCTAATCTGGTGGGTTCTTCCAGTCTTTAACTTTACTGATACCAGGGTACAATTTTTTTTAAATTCTTCTTCTATTTTAAAAATTGTCAATGCTTCTTTTCCCCGGTCAATTGAAATAGACATTTTCTTCCTGTCAATTCTGGATCTTCCTATAGGCAATTTAATTTCTGCTGCCTCTGAGCTAAATTTTCCATAAACTAATGCCGTGTAAACCTTATCTATATTTCTGTTTTTAAATTTTTGGGCCATCAGCTCATGTGTTTTGCTATCCTTGGCAACTACTAGCAAGCCAGAGGTATCTTTATCCAGCCTGTGGACAATCCCAGGCCGCTCCCTCGAGCTATAATTTGAGAGTTTTTTATAATGGTAGATAAGCGCATTTACTAGCGTGTCTTTCTTTTTTCCCGGGGCAGGATGTGTAATCATTCCGGCAGGTTTAGAGACTACTGCAAGGTAATTGTCTTCATATCTTATGTCTAATTTAATGGGCTGGGGCAAAATATTATTTTTATAATCAATGCCGGTATCTATAACTTCTACTTTATCATTTTTTTTTAAGGCATAGTTTTTTTCTACTTTTTTTTTATTTACAGTAACCTTGTTCTGGCTTATTAGTTTTGTTATATAGCTTCTGGAAAGGCTGTTGATTTTTTCTGATAGGTATTTATCTATCCTTGTATTTTCTTCTTTTTCTGATACTTTGAAGCAGTATTGGCTTTCTTTCAAGTGCTTTTAGCTCCGCTTTTTTTAAAATATTCCTTAAATAAAAAAATAATAACTATGCCAAAGCCGATGATTATAAAGCTGTCTGCAATATTAAATACAGGCCAGTAAGCAAAATTTAAAAAGTCTATAACTTCGCCATAAAAAACCCGGTCAATTAAATTTCCTACCGCCCCGCCTAATATAAAGCCAATTGCAATATTGTAAAAATAAGAATCAAATTTTAAATATATCTTTATAAATATTATAAGTATTATTGCAATTACAGAAATTATGGCCAAAATATTTGCATAGCCCTGGAATAGCCCAAATGAGGCCCCGCTATTTTTTACATGCGTAATTAATAATATTCTTGGTATTATATTAATGCTGCTATTTTCAGGCAGGTTCTGCATAACCCAATATTTTGTAATCCTGTCCGCAGCTATTATTGCCAAGGCGCTTAAGAAAAAAAATAAATTCATTAATTTTTCTGATTTTGCACTCAAACAATGCTCCCTACTACTTCTATTGAAATTTTTACATTAGAGTCATTTACTTTTACTGAACGGGTAAACATCTCTTCTTTTTCTTCAAACTCCAATTTCTCTGAAAGTGTTTCCTTTTTTATATAATCTCTAAATCTATCTATTATCTTTTTTTGCTTGCTGCCACAAATTATATAAGTATTTATTGTGTTTTCAATATCAAAACCGGCTTCCTTCCTTAGATTTTGTATCTGGTGCACCAATTCCCTGCTAAAGCCTTCTTCAATTAAATTATCAGGTATTTCCGTAGGAAGCCCTATGGTAAAAGTTCCATCACTTTCAATTCCAAACCCTTCCTTGCTTTTTGTTTCCACCAGGACCTCTTCTGGCTCTAGCTCTATTTGCTTACCGCCTATAATCATGGAAACCCTTTTATTATTGCCTACCATTGATGCTATTTTAGCCTGGTTCATGGTTTCCAGCTTATCTTTAATTTTTGGCACCATGGCCCCGTATTTTGGGCCCACAAGTTTAAGGTTTGGCTTAATTTCATAAGAAACCAATTCATCCATGTCATCTGTAAAATCAATTTCTTTTATGTTTAGCTCTTCTTTTATGACTCCCCTGAAGTGTTTTATGGCTTCTGTAATTTTTCCGTCCTGTTCATAATAAATTTTTATATTTTGTACTGGCTGCCTTATTTTTATATTAACCTTATTTCTAATAGTCCTTCCCAGTCCAACAACTCTTCTTGCTATATCCATCTTGTAGCTTAAATCCCCGTCTATCAGGTTATTATCTGCAATTGGGAAATCTTCTAAGTGGACGCTCTGCTTTCCTGTCCCATTAGAAAGATTTTGATAAATTTCCTCGCTTAAGAAAGGTGTATAAGGGGCGCATAATTTAGATAATGCCAAAAGGCAGTCAAACAAGGTCCTGTAAGCGCTAATTTTATCTTCATCCTCTTCGCTTTTCCAAAAACGCCTTCGGCTCCTTCTTACATACCAATTTGAAAGGTCATCAACAAATGCCTGTATTTTTCTTCCACTATCAGTGACATTAAAATTATCCATTAAATAATTTACATCTTTTATGGTTTTGTTTAGCTCAGAAATTATCCACCTGTCAATTTCACACCTATCCCCTACCTTAAGGTCATGGCTATTAGGGTTAAAATTATCAATATTTGCATAAATTACAAAAAATGAATAAGTATTCCAAAGAGTAAGTAAAAACTTTCTTACAACTTCATCTACTCCTTTTTTAGAAAAGTTTTTGGGAAGCCATGGAGATACGCCTGTAAAGAAATACCACCTAAGGGCATCAGCGCCTTGCTTGTTAAGTATTTCCCAGGGCTTTACAATATTGCCCTTTGACTTGCTCATCTTCTGGCCTTTTTCATCATTTATCAAGCCAAGGCACAATACATTTTTATAGCTCGATTTTTCAAATAACATAGTGGATATGGCAAGCATGGTATAAAACCATCCCCTGGTCTGGTCAATAGCCTCGCATATAAAATCAGCAGGATAACTATCTTTAAATACTTCTTTATTCTCAAAGGGATAATGAAACTGCGCAAACGGCATTGAGCCCGAGTCAAACCAGACATCTATAACTTCTGGGACCCTGCGCATATCTTTTCCGCATTTAGGGCATTCTATTACTATATCATCGACATATGGCCTATGGAGATCTAGATCTTTTACTTCATGTTTAGACTTTTGTTTTAATTCTTCAATACTGCCTATACATATCCTATGCCCATTTTCATCTTCCCAAACTGGAAGTGGCGTTCCCCAGTAACGCTCCCTGGTTAAAGCCCAGTCAATATTGTTTTCTAGCCATTTGCCGAATCTGCCATATTTAATATGTTCTGGATACCACTTAACCCCTTCATTTGACTTAAGCAGCTTATCCTTTATCGAAGATGTCCGTATATACCAGCTTTGCTTTGCAAAATAAATTAGCCTGCTGTCACATCTCCAGCAAAATGGATATGAATGGCTGTATTTTTCAAATGTAAAAAGTATGCCCCTGTCTTTTAGGTCTTTTATTATTTTAGGGTTTGCATCTTGTATATTTAATCCCCCAAATTTTTTAACTTCTTCTTTAAATTCCCCGTCATCTGTAACCATTTGTACTACAGGCAAATTATTTTTCTTGCCTACATTCATATCGTCTTCGCCAAAAGCTGGGGCTATGTGTACAATGCCCGTGCCTTCGTCAGTTGACACGAAATCCCCATGCACAACCTTGTACCTATCCCCTGATTTTGCATAATCATATACTGGCATATAATTTAGCCCTAAAAGCTTTTCGCCGCTAAATTCTTCCATAATTTCATAGTCATCATCTTCTTTAAAAACATCGCCTATTAAATCTTTGGCTAGAATGAGCCTCTGACCTTCAAAAGACAGTTCAACATATTTTGCGCCTTTATTAACAGCACAACCAACATTTGAAATTAATGTCCAGGGAGTTGTGGTCCATACAAGCAAATACTTATTTTCAGAGCCCTTTATACTAAATTTAACCACTATAGTCTTATCTTCAATCTCTTTATACCCTAAAGCCAGCTCATGGGATGAAAGGGCAGTTCCGCATCTAGGGCAAAAAGGGACAATTTTATGGTCTTTATATAAAAGGCCCTTGTCCCATATTGTTTTAAGTATCCACCAAACTGTTTCAATATATTCATTTTTAAAAGTAAAATAGGCATTTTCCATATCAATCCAAAAGCCAATTCTTTCAGTCATAGCTTTCCAGTTTTCTTCATATTTCATTACACTTTCCCTGCAAAGACTGTTAAACTTTTCAATGCCTATATCTTCAATTTCCTTTTTAGAATTAATGTTTAATTTTTTTTCTATCTCTAGTTCAACCGGCAGCCCATGGGTATCCCAACCTGCTTTTCTGGGCACAAAATAACCCTTCATGGTCTTATACCTTGGGAATACGTCTTTAAACACTCTAGAGAGCACGTGATGGACTCCTGGGGCGCCATTTGCGGTAGGAGGGCCTTCATAGAAAACAAATTTTTCCTTACCTTCATTCTTTTTAAGGCTTTTATCAAAAATTTTATTCTTTTTCCAAAAACCTAATATTTTTTCTTCAAGTTTTACAAAATTTACCTTGCTGTCAACCTTTTTAAACATAACAAATCCTCATAACTATCTTATTCTTAATCTAAAAAACTGCTTAATAGATTTTATATAATTAGATTAATTTTGTGAAGTAATTATATTACTATCTTTTAGTATATCAATCAATGTTTTGGAAGATTTTACAGATTTTGCCTTGTAATGATTATTGAAATAAATATAAGTTTTTTCAGTGTTTTTTATAATATTTTTTATCCTAGGGACCCATTCCTTAAGTTCGCTTGGCAAATACAGGTAATCATATCTCTGGTAAGCATGTTTATGGTTCCACCACATGGAAGAATTTCTGCCATGGAACCTTATATAGCCAACTTTGCTGGTATTAATATCTGTTGGGGGAAGAAGCCCTTTTATCTTGGGCTGGTCAACATTACAAAACCCTAGGCCCGATTCTCCTAATACATTAAAAGCCTTATTCCTTAACCAGGAGTAATTCCTAAATTCAACAATTGCATCATAATTTGAAAAATAACTGCCTATTTTTTTCAGATATTCTGTATTAGTCTTATTAAATTTAAAAGACCATGGGAACTGAAGCAAAATACAACCCAATTTATCT
>JAGYOJ010000033.1 GCA_018399435.1 Actinomycetota bacterium
TGGTTTAGACCCTAAGCCAGCCAAAGAGCTTCTATCTATGTTTAAAAACGATAAAGAGATTAATATAAATCAAGTTATCTTAACAAAAATTACTACTGTAATTAGCGCCCATACAGGGCCTGGTGTTTGGGGTGTAGCATATTGTCCCTCAATAGAGGCATCTGATTGATTACTTCTTTTTAATTAAACATTTTTAATTCAATTAAGCAATAAAGGCAATAGGTTTTAAAAGTTACTTATAAATTCAATAAAATTTAACCAATTTAATAAAATTCCAAAATACATGCTAAATAATGCCTGGCCCCAAATATTTATGTGATTTAATGGCCTAATATCTATAGCATTTTTTAAAAATTACCTGCGCTTATTAATCTTAACTTAAAAAAACCATTAGAAACTTTCTGCTATATTCATCTGCAACTGGCATAATTACCCCCTTTTTTTTAAAAAAATAATTAATTGCATATTGTAACAACAGTGTTACAATTAGCATGTTTAAAAATTTGGGAGGTTATAAAATGAATATAGTCGTATGTATTAAACAAGTACCTGGCACCTCCGAAGTAAATATAGATCCAGAAACGGGCAACCTTCTAAGAAGTGGAATTGATTCAAAAATGAACCCGTATGATCTTTTTGCACTGGAGACAGCCTTAAGAATAAAAGAGCGAAAGGGTGGCCTAATAAAAGTTATAACTATGGGACCGCTGCATGCTAGAGACGTAATAAAAGAAGCTTACATGATGGGCGCAGATGAGGGTTATCTGCTTTCAGATAAAGTGTTTGCTGGCTCTGATGTTTTAGCTACATCCTATACCCTTTCTCAAGGAATTAATAAAATTAAACCATTTGATTTAATTATCTGCGGAAAACAAACAACCGATGGCGATACAGCCCAGGTGGGCCCAGAAACCGCAGAATTCTTAAATATACCCCATATCGCTAATGTATTAAATATTTTAAAAATAAGGGATAATGAATTAATTGTAGAAATGGATATGCCTAATACTGTTGAAATAGCTAAAATAAATATTCCCTGCCTCTTAACTGTTGATAAAGACATATATGACCCAAGGCTTCCATCTTTTTTAAAAAAAATATCTACAAGAGATAAAAAAATAGAAATATTTAATTTTAAAGATTTAAGAGATAAGAATAAGAAAAAATATGGTTTAGATGGGTCTCCTACACAAGTTGAAAAAGTATTTCCGCCTAAAGTTGATAAAAATAAGGAGAAGTGGACTGGCGATAGCCGTGACTTAGGAGAAAAAATTGCAAAAGAACTAAAAAACCTAAAATTTATTTAATAAGAGGTGCAATAATGGCAACATTAAAAGTAAATCAAGGGAAAGTTACTCCAAAAACTGCAAATGAATTAATAGATATTTGCCCCTTTGGCGCAATTGATGAAGAAAATGGGAAATTAATCATAAATTCTAATTGTAAAATGTGTAAGATTTGTGTTAAAAAAGGCCCAAAAGGCGTAATAGAGCTTGTAGAAGATAAAAAAATAAAAAAAGTAAATAAAAGAGAATGGAAGGGCATAACTGTATATGTAGATCATGTAGAAGGGGAAATACATCCAGTTACTTATGAGCTTATAGGAAAAGCTAAAGAATTGGCAAAAAAAGTTGATTACCCTGTTTATTGTTTATTTATAGGGAATGATATAAAAGAAAAAGCAAAAAATCTTTTAGAATATGGAGTGGATGAAGTATTTGTTTATGATTATAAAGAATTAAATTACTTCAGGATTGAACCATACACTTTAGCATTTGAAGATTTTATAAATAAATTGAAGCCTTCAATAATATTAGTTGGCGCTACCACTACTGGAAGGTCTTTAGCTCCCAGGGTAGCGGCTAGATTTAGAACTGGACTTACTGCAGACTGTACTATTTTAGATATACAGAAAAACACAGATCTTATTCAAATAAGGCCTGCTTATGGTGGTAATATCATGGCTAAAATTAAAACCACGAATTCAAGGCCACAGCTTGCAACCGTAAGGTACAAGGTTATGGATGCTGCAAGCAAATGTGAGAATATTTCCGGTCGGGTAACCAGCTTAGAAATAGATTCTTCTAAATTTAATTCAAATATTGAAGTAATTAAAATAACTAAAAAAGAAAAAGAAGAAAATATATCAGAAGCAGATATTGTAGTAGCTGTTGGGAAAGCAATTAAGAATGAAGATGATTTAAAAATGGCAGAAGAGCTTGCAAATATACTTGGCGGACAGCTTGCCTGCACCAGGCCTATAATAGAAAATGGATTAATAGAGCCAAAAAGACAAATTGGCTTAAGCGGGAGAACTGTAAAGCCAAAATTAATTATCACTCTTGGCATTTCAGGCTCCGTGCAATTTATCGCAGGCATGAATAGCTCTGAGTATATTTTTGCAATAAACAAAGATCCAGAAGCTGCTATCTTTAATATTGCCCACTATAGTATCGTTGGGGATATTTTTGAAATAGTCCCGGATTTAATAGAGGAAATTAAAAAACAAAAAGACATTGAACTAAAGGAATGCATAGGAATCAGTTAAGGAAAAAAAAATTATGAAAGTATTAGAAAAAACATATAAAAAAATAAATAAGGATGATATAGATTTTTTAAAATCAATAGTTGGAAAAGATAATGTATCCCAGGGTGAAGATATCCATGAAGATTTTTGCCATGATGAATTAAGCAGCATAAGCCATATGCCAGATGTATTGGTAAAAATAGAGAATACTGAACAAGTATCTAAAATTATTAAATATTCTTTTAATAATAATATACCAATTGTTCCAAGAGGTTCAGGCACTGGATTAGTTGGAGGGGCTGTAGCAATATATGGCGGAATATTAATGGACATGACAAAAATGAATAAAATTATTGAACTTGATGAAGGAAACTTGACTTTAACTGTAGAACCTGGAGCATTGCTTATGGATATTGCAGAATATGTTGAAGAATATGACCTTTTTTATGCCCCTAATCCTGGAGAAAAATCAGCTACTATAGGAGGAAATATAAGCACTAATGCAGGTGGCATGCGTGCATTAAAATATGGCGTTACCAGGGACCATATTTTAGGATTAGAAATAGTCCTTCCTAATGGAGAAATATTAAATTTAGGTGGCAAAGTTGTAAAGAATACTACTGGATATAGCCTAATTGATTTAATATGTGGATCCGAAGGCACTTTAGCAGTTGTAACTAAAGCTATCTTAAAATTAATGCCTTTGCCTAAAAAATCTTTAAGCTTACTAGTTCCCTTTCCTAACCTTGATACAGCTATTGGCACTGTACCTGAAATGTTAAAATCAAGAATAACTCCTACTGCTATTGAATTTATGGAAAGAAAAGTTTTGGAATCAGCAGAAGAATACCTGGGTAAAAAAATACCAGATAATTCAGATGCTGCTGCTTATCTTCTTTTAACTTTTGACGGTAACAGCAGCCATGCAATTGAAAAAGAATATGAAAAAGCAGCCAGAGTTTGTATTGATAATGGAGCTTTTGATGCATATATAGTAGATACCGAAGAAAGAAAAGAAACTGTATGGTCTGCAAGGAATACCCTTCTTGAAGCAGTAAAGGCTTCCACTACCGAAATGGACGAATGCGATGTTGTATTGCCTAGAACTAATATAACTAAATTTATTAACTATTTAGAAAAAATACAGGAAGAGGTTGGTACAAGAATAAGGAGTTTTGGGCATGCTGGTGATGGAAATTTACATGTCTATGTGCTTAGAGATAATTTAGATGAAGAAACCTGGCATAAAAAACTGGATAAAGCATTTGATTTAATGTATAAAAAATCTTTAGAATTAGAAGGCCTGGTATCAGGCGAGCATGGAATAGGCTATGCTAAAAAGAAATTCCTGATAAACCAATATGGCAAGACTTATATAGATATATTGAAAAATATTAAAAATGTTTTTGATCCCAAAAATATATTAAATCCTGGAAAAATATTTTAAGAATTTAGTTTTCCATCAGCGATAGTTTAATATCACTATCGCCTAATAGCCGTGTTTTGCCTTGCTCTAAATTTCCTAGCCCTAAATTACCAATTTTAATTCTTTTTAAATCAATTACTTTATAGCCTAGTTTTTTAAATAACCTTCTTATAATCCTTTTACGCCCTTCAATTATTTTTATCTCAATAATTGTTACATTTTTTTCTGATCTATATACTTTTAAAGATTTAACATTTACTATTCTTTTCCCTACTTTTATACCTGAGTTAATATCATCTAAATTCTTTTGACTAATATTTTTATTTAGAATAACCGCATAAGTTTTAGGAATCTCAAATTTTGGATGGGTTATCCTATATGCCAACTTTCCATCATTTGTAATAATTATAAGGCCCCTTGAATTGTAATCTAGCCTTCCAACAGGATATAACCTTTTATCCTTATTATCCAGTAAATCCAAAACAGTCTTTCTATTAAAATCATCTTTTACAGTTGAGAGATACCCAGGAGGTTTATTTAATGCTAAAACAATTCTTTTTTCTAAGCTAACAATTTCACCTTCATGCTTGACCTCATCCCCTTCTGAAATTTGAAATGCTAGATCCCTTACTATATTTCCATTAACCTTAATTTTCCCTGATTTAACTAAATTTTCACACTTTCTTCTTGAATCTATTCCACATTTTGCAAGGAATTTAGAAATCCTAATTTTATTCACTCTCTTCTAAATCTTTTAAAGATGGCAATTCATTCAAGCTATCTAGGCCCAGCAATTCTAAGAATTTATCAGTAGTTTTATATAATATGGGATTGCCAGGTTCTTTTAACTTACCTCCCTCTTTAAGAAGCCCCTTATCTACAAGTGTTACAATAACACTATCAGTCCTAACGCCTCTAATCTCAGCAATCTGTGTCCTTGTAACCGGCTGTTTATATGCTGCTATTGCTAGGGTTTCTAAAGCAGCTTGGGATAAGCGGCTTCTTATATTGGATTTTACAAATTTTTTTAAAATTTCACTAATCGAAGGATTTGAATAAAATCTATAACCCCCTGAAACCTTTTTAATTATAAATCCCCTATTAGATTCAATATATTCTTTTTCAAGCTTTTCTAAAATTTCACCTATCTTTTTTTCTGGTTCTTCTAATGCTTGTGCTATATCCTTTATTTTAACTGGTTCCTCAGAAATAAATAAAATACCTTCAATAGCAGCCTTCATGTTGTTATCATCTTCATGAAAGAAATCAATATTAAATTTATTAGCTTTGTAATCGTTCATTTTTTTTAATTATAATGTTTCCAAAATTTTCAAACTGTAAAATTTCTACTATTTCGCCTTTATATAATTCTAAAATCGACAAAAAACATATGATTTTATCAATTGTTTTTTCAAATTCAATTGTCAATTTTTTAAAAGTTATTTCTTTTTCTTTATTTAATATATCTTTTATTCTTTCAATTTCTTCATTTACGCTTCTAATATTCCGGTGATTATAAATATCCTCTATTCTTATTTGAAACTGATCTCCTTTAAGCAATTTCTTTGCAATTTCTGCTAGTTGTTCTTTTTTTATCCCTTTTAAAAAATTTGGGAATAAATTGATATATTTTCTTTCAATAGGGGCTTCCCTTACAAAATATAATTCTTCTATTTCTAATTGTTTCTCAAAAAAAAATGATATCTTTTTAAATATTCTATACTCTTTTTCCCTTTTTTTTAATATCTCTTCACTCTCTTCTGCTGAATCTTCTGATTCATCCCTTTTAGATGGTATTAATGATTTAGACTTAATTTCTAATAAGGTTGATGCCGTGTATAGAAATCCAGACAATGTATCAATAAATATGTTTTGCTTATTTTTTATATAATTTAAGAAACCTATTATTATTGAATCAATGCTTATATCATATATAGGCACTTTTTTTGATCTTACTAATTCTAATATAAATTGTATGGGCCCTGTATAATCGCCATGTGTTATTACAAAATTTTCCTTATTGTTAAATTTAATCAATCCCTATCTTTTTCCTAACATCTTTAATTGTTTTATCAGCTTCAGCTTTTACTTCTTGTTTGCCTTTATCTAATATTTTATAAATTACAGATAAATCTTTTTCTAATTCTTTTCTTTTGCTTTGAAAGACTTTTAGGGAATTATAAATTATTTCTGCAAGTTCAGCTTTACATTTAGTGCACCCAATTTCTGCATTTCTGCACCTATTTTCTATTTCTTCTATTCTTTCATTTTCATATATCTTATAAAAAGTAAATATATTGCATACTTCAGGATGGCCAGGGTCTTTTAATTTGATCCTCTTGGGATCAGTAATCATTGACCTTACTTTTTCCTTTACGGTTTCATAATCATCTGATAAAAATATTGCATTGCCATAGCTTTTAGACATTTTTCTGCCATCTGTGCCTGGAACCCTGGTTGCTTGAGACAATAACTCTTGGGGCTCTATAAAATAATCTCCATAAAGGTAATTAAAACGCCTTGCTATTTCCCTAGTTATTTCCAAATGCGGAAGCTGGTCTTCACCCACGGGAATGATATCAGCATTAACAATCAGGATATCAGAAGCCATTAAAACAGGATAAGATAAAAAACCAAGGGTAGATAAATCCTTTGCCTTTAATTCTTTTTGCTGCTCTTTATATGTAGGGCATCTTTCAAGCCATGGTAATGGGGTAATCATAGATAAATAGAGGCAAAGCTCTGCAATTTCTGGAATATCTGATTGCCTGTAGAGATGGGTAATTTCAGGGTCAATGCCTAATGCAATTAAATCAATTACGCAATCAATTAAATTAGATTTAATATTTTTTGGGTCCTTGTATTCTGTAGACAAAGCATGCCAATCAACCAAAAAGAAATAATTTTCATGCTCTTTCTGGTGCTCAATCATATTTTTTATATTACCGTGCAAATGCCCTAAATGCAGTTTGCCCGTGGGCCTAAATCCTGTCAGCATTTTCTTTTTTTCCATATATTACGCACTCCTAATTTATTATCATAATAAATACTGCCACCATATACATAAATTAAAAATCTTTTCTGCAATGGTACTAATAATAGAACCAAAAAAGTTACCCATAAGAAATAATATTGCAAATATGAAAATAAATCCAAATCTTCCCAAGCTTAAATACTTATACATGGCGCTGCTTGGCAAAAAAGATGCTAAAACTTTTGACCCGTCTAATGGGGGTATTGGTATTAAATTAAATACTGCTAGAAATATATTTATATAAATTGCAAATTGGAATATCTGGCCTATAAACACTAGCACACTGGAATTTATACTCCTAGTTAGGAAAAAATATAAACCATATAAAGTGCCTATACCAAATGCAATTAACAAATTAGTTATAATTCCAGAAAGTGAAGTATACCTCATCCCTTTTCTGAAATCCCTAAAATTATTAGGATTTATTGGAACTGGCTTTGCATACCCAAATACAAAACTGGTAGGAAGTAAAATTAATATTATTGGCAATAATATAGTGCCGAAAATATCAATATGGACCATGGGATTAAGTGTTAACCTGCCCATGTTTTTAGCTGTAGGGTCGCCCTGTTTATATGCTATATAGCCATGTGAATATTCATGAAGTATTACCCCTAATAATAGCCCTGGCGCCCAGATTATAATTTGTTTAAAAAAATTAATAATTTCCTGGCCTAAATTTTCCATTTTTAATCCTTATAGTACTTTATTAGCTTAATTTTTAAAATATCTGATTTATTTCTATAGCCATATACCATAGCAAAATCTTTAAAATTTTAAAAGATAAACAATTATCTTTCAGTTTCCCTTGGATGGTATTTGAAATAAGTATCTTTTAGATGCTTTTTGGTAACTGTTGTATATATTTCTGTGGTAGAGATATTGCTATGGCCAAGCAGTTCCTGTACAATTCTTAAATCAGCCCCATTTTCTAACATATGTGTTGCAAAGCTATGCCTGAAAATATGGGGATAGAATTCTTTTTTTAAGCCTAGCTTCTTTGCGTACTTTTTCATGACTTTCCAGAAACCCTGCCTGGTTAATCTCTTTCCATTTTTATTTAGAAATATAAAATTAGATCTTCCTTTCTCAATTTTTGG
This sequence comes from Actinomycetota bacterium, assembly GCA_018399435.1. Classification (GTDB taxonomy): domain Bacteria; phylum Actinomycetota; class Humimicrobiia; order Humimicrobiales; family Humimicrobiaceae; genus M55B165. The sequence goes on from JAGYOJ010000033.1 coordinate 8,088, forward strand.
CCTAGCATTAAAAATATATGTTTTTAAATGAAGTAAGGCTTGATATCCTATGGGGCAAACCCTTTCCTTATTTCCCTTGCCAATAAAAAAAATGATTTTTTCATTTAGATCAATATTTCCCTGTTTTAAATTTACTATTTCGCTTACCCTTAAGCCACAAGAATATAATAATTCAAACATTGCTTTATCCCTTAATTCTAATTTAGAAGATGTTGGAATGCTTTCTAAAAATTTTTTTACTTCATCAACAGTTAAAACTTTAATAAGCCTTTTAGGGGTTTTAGGATTATTTATATTTAAAAACGGATTATTTTCTACGATTTCTTCTCTTATTAAAAATTTATAATAATTCCTAAGGGAAGATAGAATTCTTGAAATTGACTTGCTGCTTTGGGTTTCACGTAAAACCTGTAAAAAGCTTACTATGCTTTCTTTTTCAATATTTTTAAAGTCTAGTTTTTTATTTTTTTTTAAGAATAAGCTAAATTTATTTAAATCCCTGCTATATGAATTTAATGTATTTTTGGATAATAATCTTTCAAATCTTAGATAATCTAAAAATTCTTTTTTGGTTTTTGCAAAATTATTATTTGCCATTCAAATAATCTCTTGTTAGTTTTATGCCTATAATTGTTTTTGCATCTTGTATCTCTCCAGTTTTAATCATTTCTTCTGCTTCTTCTAATGGAATTTTTTTAATTTTTAAAAACTCATCCTCATCTAAATTATTTTCTTTCATGCCAAAGTTAATTGCTAAAAATAGGTGCAATAGCTCATTGCTAAATCCGGGTGTGGTATAAAAAGAAGCTAATTTTATTATATTTGCCTTCTCGGCCCCAATTTCTTCCTTTAGTTCCCTAACTGCACATTTTTTTGGTTTTTCACCCTTATCTAATTTGCCAGCTGGTATTTCCAAAATTACCTTATGGGGAGGATATCTAAATTGCTCTACTAGAATTAATTCTCCTTTTTTATTTATTGGCGCTACCGCTACCGCTCCTGGATGTACAACTTTTTCACGGGTCGCAATATTATCATTTGGCAGCCTTACTTTATCATAATAAAGGCTTAAGATTTTCCCCTTAAAAATTTCTTTGGACTCAATTTGTTCTTCAAATAATTCTTTGTCAACCATATTAATTCTTTCTAGCAAGTTTGCATATTTGTATTATTAATTTTGATAAAATTTTCAATTGTTCTAATTTTACATATTCCTCGGAAGTATGGACTTTTTCCATTCCTGAAGTTAAATTAACTGCCATTTTATCCCCAGAATTAAACATGTTTACATCACTACCACCACCTGTTTCCTTTACCACCGGCTTGATTCCTAAAGAACTTATAGCTTTTTTTGCAATTTTTAAAGGCAATTGATCTTCAGCAATTTCAAATCCATCATATTCCCTAGATAGCTCATAATTTACCTTGCTCTTGTACTTATCAGCAATTTCTTCTGACCTTTCCAGCAAATTACCAGTAGCCTTATTTAATTTCTCCAGGTTCCTGCTTCTAACTTCCATTTCTATTTCTGTACTATCAGGAACTATATTAGTTGCGGAACCGCCTTTTATTACACCAATGTTTGAGGTAGTTTCAAAATCAATTTTACCAAAATCTATTCCTGATATATATTCTGATGCCATCTTTATAGAATTTATGCCTTTTTCTGGCTCTATTCCCGCATGGGCTGCTTTCCCTTTAAAAAACATTTTAATACTGTTATGGTAAGGAGCCTTGGTTATTATAGTGCCAACATCTCCATCAGCATCAAAAGTAAATCCTATATCTGCCTTTATTTTTTTTGTGTCTAAATTTTTAGCCCCTTTTAGCCCAATTTCTTCTGAAATTGTAAAAATTAAATAAATTACCGGCACTTTTATATTGTTTTCTTTTATAACCCTTAAAGCCTCTATTATGGCAGCAACAGCGACCTTATCATCTCCTCCTAATATACATTCCTTATTTTTATTTATTATTTTCCCATCAACAATTTCAGGAATCACATCCCCGTTTAATTTTACTGTATCAACATGCGCATTTAAAAATATAGATTTGCCATTTTCAGTATTCTTGTTTTCATAAACTGCTATTAAGTTTCCAGTATTGCTTCCAAATTTCTTACCTGCCTTATCAACTTCTACCCTCAGCCCAATATTTTTAAGAACCTTACTTATGTAATTTATAATTTCTTCTTCATTTTTTGAAGGGCTCTTAATTTTAAGTAAATTTATAAAAGTTGCTATAAGCCTTTCATTATTTATATGCATTTTGACCTTTCCCGTAATAAAAAAATATTATTCCCATTATTAATATTATAACTGATAATACTGCAGAACTAATTGCTAACTTTAAAAAATAATCATAAAAAAATCCTAAGGGAAACAAATTAATAATCAATGAATCAGGAGAAAATGTATAATTACCCTGGGGAAAAAATATTTTATGGAAATCTTCAAAGAAAACCCAAAAATTCAAATTGCTTAAAACAAGCATGATTATTAATAAAAATAATACAATAGAACCTGAACAAATTAAGGGAATGCTGAAATATTTTAAAAACTTTTTAATGTTTTTCTTTACCTGTATAATGGAAAATAAGATAAATATAACAATAGAAGAGTAAAAAATCACCATAAGTATATTTGTTAATTTCCTTACATCTTTCAGGTGGCTAATTTCTGAAACAGTAAAATCCGGGATATCTCCCTCGGGATTTATATTTTTTAATTCTTGATTATTTTTAAAAAACTCTATTAAATTTATAGTTATTATTT
>JAGYOJ010000034.1 GCA_018399435.1 Actinomycetota bacterium
TTAATCCTTAGTAATACCGATAGATAACTCAGAATTATTAGTGTTGGTTTAAAGTTATTAGAGATAATATAAATGGCTGGGGAGGGAGGATTCGAACCTCCGGTCACGGGACCAAAACCCGTTGCCTTGCCTCTTGGCTACTCCCCAATATGAAACGAATAAATTTTATCTTAGATTCTTTTAAAATTCAAATACTTGCAAAATTTTGGCCGGATGATTTTGTGTGAGTTATAAAAACACTATTTGTAAGAGATTTTAGGGAATCATATATTTTTCTTGCTAATTTTAAATTATCACAAATAGCAAAAACAGTAGGCCCGCTTCCAGTCATTTGGGAAACTATTGCTCCAAGCCTATATGCAGTTTGCTTAATTTTTGTTATAGTTTCATCTTCTAATAAGCCAATTTCTTCCAGATCATTAAAAAGCCTTTTTAGAAAATTATCAAAATCCTTGTTTTTTATTTCTTCTATCAGTTCTTTATGTATAGAAGGTTTCTCTTTCCCGATACTATCAAATTTTTTGTAAACTTCTTTAGTTCCAAACTTCTTGCCATTTTTAGCTAACACCACCCAGTAAAAAGGAAGATTTGGTAGGTTGGAGATAATCTCTCCCCTACCCTCAGCAAGTGCTGTGCCTCCTGAAATACAAAAAGGCACATCAGAGCCAATTTTGCCAGCACTACCCAAGAGCTCCTCTTTAGTTAAATTTAAATTTAACAATTCATTTAAAGCTACCAGGGTTGCTGCTGCATTTGTACTTCCCCCAGCCAATCCCGCGGCCACAGGAATTGATTTCTTTATATTTATCTTAATAATATATCTGTTTGTAATATTATATTTATCTAGAATTAGCTTTGCTGCCTTGTGAACTAAATTTTGTTCATCTAGGGGTATGTCTATATTATCAGACGTAATTATTATATTATTACTGGTATCAGTATTTTCTTTTTCTATAACCTCAAAATTTAGCTCATCGGAAAGGTTTATGCTTTGCATAATAGATTTTACTTCATGATAGCCATCGGCTCTGCAATTTTTAGATACACTCAAGTATAAATTTATTTTACCGGCTGATTTTACTTTTAGTCTTCTTTTGCTTTTCATATTGCCTTTAATAATAACATAATGATTAGAGATAAGAAATTAGGTTTTCATAGAGGTAAATATATTCTTTAATTGTCAGTTCTTCCCCCCTTATATTTTTATTCTTCCCCATTTTTTTTAAAAAATTTATTAACAAAGCTATATTGTGTTCGGAAATGCTGCTATTATTCTTTAGTGAGTTCACTAATTTTTTTCTCCTGTTTGCAAAACAGGCATCAACAAAATCAAAGAAGCTATTAATTTTTTTAGCATTTAATTTAATATTTTTTGTAATCTTTACCACTGCTGAATCGACATTAGGTTTTGGTATAAAACAATTTCTAGGTACTGTAAATTCTATATTGTAATCTGCTAAAATATTAGCTTTAACTGTAAAAGCATTATAATCCTTAGTTTTTGGTTTTGCTAATATCCGTTCTGCTATATCCTTTTGGATGGTAACATAACCATCATCTAGAATCTCGGATTCTAAAAAAATTTTTAAGATTAGAGGCGCTGCTATTTTATAAGGCAAATTAGAAACTAATTTATTAACCCTGTATCTTTTTTCTATTTCGGAATAATTAAAGCCTAGTGCATCACCTTCAAGCAAAATTATTTTATTGCCTATATAACTTGAAAAAATTTTTTTAAAAACTCTGCTTAAATTATAGTCTAGTTCAATACATATAACTTTATCAGATTTCTTTACAAGAAGTTCTGTCAGGTTTCCAATGCCGCATCCTACCTCTAATATTATATCTTTTTTGATATTAGCTAGATCTATTATCTTTCTTGCAATATTTGTATCAACTAAAAAATTCTGGCCAAAATTTTTCTTTAGCTTAATATCATTTTCTTCAATTATCCTTAATGTTTCTTTTGGTGTGCTAATATATGGGCTCATTATTTTAATGAGAAAAATTTTATAGCATTCTTGGTTGTAATTTCAGATACTTTCTCAAGGCTAATTTCTTTTATCTCAGCCAGTTTTTCTGCAATATAGGTTACATATGCTGGTTGGTTTTCTTTGCCCCTTTTAGCCTGTGGCGCAAGAAATGGTGTATCGGTTTCTACAAATATTCTTTCAATAGGTATTGATTTTGCTGCTTGAACTACATTTTTTGCATTTGGGAAAGTTAATATCCCTGTAAAAGAAACATATAATCCTAAATCTATTATTTGTTTAGCAAAATTTTTATCGCCTGAAAAACAATGCAAAACAGCCTTGAAATTCTCTTGGTCGCTATATTTCTTAAGTATATCTAATATATCTTGATGTGCATCCCTATCATGTATAATTAATGCTAAATTATTTTCAATTGCCAGCTCAATCTGTGAAATAAAGGCTTTCTCCTGGTCTTGTTTAGAGCTCTGGTTTCTATAATAATCTAAGCCTGTTTCCCCTATTGCAACAATTTTTCTAGTATGGTTTTCCAATAAAGCTTTTATATCGTTTTCATAGCTTTGGAAATCCTTAGCATAATGGGGATGGATCCCAATCGAAGCAAACACATTTTTATAAGTTTCTGAAAGTTCTTTTGATTTTCTGCTTCCCTGCAAGCTAGAACCTACATTAATTATATAATTAACACCCCAGCTTTTTGCTGTTTTTACTGCATCCTGGGGCGAGGTTTCTTTTAACATATCTAGATGCGCATGTGTATCTATTAAAAACATAATTACTTTTCTTTAATCCTGGGGAATAAGATTTCTTTCTTTTTAATCTTTGTCCCGCCACTGTAATATCCCCAATTTCCGTGCTTATCTATCAGAAAATCTTCTATATTGCCGTCAATTCCAAATTGGTTTAATATTTTCTGGCTAATGCCTGGCATAATAGGGACAACCATTACGCTCGATAACCTTATTGCTTCTACTAATTCATAAAGGATAGCATTAAGTTTTTCTTTATCTGTATCACTTTCACTTTTAGCCAGGTTCCATGGTTGCATGTCTTCTATATATTTATTTGCTATATTTATAAATTCCCAAATCTTTGTAAGGTATTCTGAAAATCTATAATTTTCTAAATCATCTATTGCGCCAGTTTTTAAAGCTTCCCATTTCTTTACTAAAGCACCACTATTGGATGCCTTACCCGGTACTATTTCTCCACTGAACTTTTTAATCATGGTCATTGTTCTGGAAACTAGATTCCCGATGTCATTTGAAAGATCGCCATTATACCTTTTTACTAATGACTGGTAGGTAAACGCGCCGTCATTGCCAAAAGATATTTCCCGTGTAACAAAATACCTTATCGCATCTACTCCATATTCATCTGCAAGTTCATCAGGATCCAAGGTTATGCCCTTTGACTTGGAAAGCTTTTCCTTGCCTAGAAGCACCCAGCCATGTACTGCTATTTGCCTTGGCAGTTCAATACCCAAGGACATCAAAAGCGCCGGCCATATAACTGCATGAAACTTTAAAATGTCTTTTCCTATATGATGCTGGTCAGCAGGCCAATAAGTATTAAATAATCTGCCATTCTGGCCATAGCCTAAAGCAGAAATATAGTTTATTAAAGCATCAACCCACACATAACAAAAATGTTTTGAATCAAATGGGACCGGGACACCCCAGCTAACGGTAGTCCTGGATATGCTTATATCCTTTAATCCCTGCTTTAACAAGCCTAAGACCTCATTGCGCCTTGTCTCGGGAACAACAAAATCAAGATTATTTTCCAAATATTCTACTAACTTATCCTGGTATTTTGAAAGTTTAAAAAAATAATTTTCTTCTTTAATCCTCTCAGTTTCCCTGTTACATTCAGGACATTTACCATCAATAAGTTGTGAGTCCAATAAAAATGTTTCACAGGGGACACAATAATTACCCTCATAATGGCTTTTATAAAGGTCTCCATTATCTTTTAATTTAGTTAAAATCTCCTGTACTGTTTTTTCATGCTTTTTGTCTGTAGTCCTTACAAAGCCGTCATTGCTTATATGGTAAAGCTTTAGAAGCCTTTTCATATCTAAAACCATTTTATCAACATATTCCTTAGTATCAACATTCTTTTCTTTAGCTGTCTTGTAAATCTTTTGGCCATGCTCATCAGAGCCAGTTAAGAAATAGACATCTCTGCCCTGTATCCTTTTAAACCTGGCAATAACATCTGCAATTATAAATTCATAAATTTGGCCAAGATGAAGCTTTGAATTCATATAAGGTATTGCCGTAGTTATATAAAAATTTTCTTTTCCCATGTCTTCCTTTAATAATCTAAATTTTTGTTGAGATATTATACAATTTTTGCCTACTTATGTCATATCTTAAAAGCAATATTTTAATTGCGCTTTTTTTATCAATTCCCTGAGAAATTAATTTAATCAGTTTTTCAAGCAATTCATCTTCACTATATTTTTTTATTAGCTTTTTTTTAAACCCTTCAATAACAACCACAATCTCACCTTTGACATGCTTTTCTTTTAGTTTTTTTAGCACTTCTCCTACCTTACCCCTGATTACCTCTTCATATATCTTTGTAATTTCCCTTACTATGCAAATATCCCTGTTTCCAAAAACTTCATATATATCTTCTAGCAATTTTTCTATCCTATTAGGGGATTCATAAACTATTAATGTATATGGCAAATTTTTAACCTCTGTTAGTTTTTTCTTTCTTTTTCCTTTAGGCTTGGGGAGGAAGCCTAAAAAAAGGAAATTATCAGTTGAAAAGCCAGATAAAACTAATGCGGATACCGCTGCATTTGGCCCGGGCATGACAGTTATTTTCATATCTTTTTTTATGCATTCTCTTATTAGCTTATAGCCAGGGTCTTGTATGGCAGGGGTGCCTGACTCAGATATTAAGGCTACGTCTTTGCCATTCTTTAAGGCAGTGCAAATTTTTCCAATTTTTTCTTCTTTATTAAAATCATTGTAGCTGGTTATATTATTGTTTTCTATATTATATTTTGATAAAAGCTTTCTGGCGGTTCTTGTATCTTCTGCTGCTATTAGGCCTGCTTTTTTTAAGGTTTCTATTAGCCTATAGCTAACATCTCCCAGATTTCCAATAGGGGTCGAACATACAAAAAGAGTTCCCTTTTTTTGTTCCATGATTAATAAATAGTAATATTTATAAAGCCTCTGTAAATAAGTTCTGCAATATAGCCGTAGATAAGCCAAAATGGAAGATAGGTTATTTTAACTACCCCCATTATTGCCCATTTTGACTTGTACTGCCAGGGGCATTTCTTAATAACTAATTTTAAAAATAGCCCATAGATAAATTCTCCTGCAAATATTACAGCCATGTAAATAAAACCCCTGAGCAGAAAAGGCATGCCTGAAATAGCATTATAAAGGGGACCTATAATCAAACCCAGGCTTCCATATATGGGAAACATCCAGAGATAAGACCTTCCCTTAAATGCAATATCCCTGTATTTTATAAAGTCATGGATGGAGGTAAAGAAAACCTCGACCCCAACTCCAAAAAAACTATAAATTAAAAAAAGCAGGAGATATTTCATTCTAGCTTATCTGCTTAAACATTTCCTTTGGCCTTCCACAAACCGGGCATTTATCAGGAGCATCCCCCTCTACGGTATTTCCACAAAATTGGCAAACATATATATCTTCTTCAGCATTATCTCCCATATTATCAAGATATTTTTTATAAAGCCCTGCATGAATTTTTTCTACCTTATTGGCAAAATTAAAGCTCGTTCTTGCTTCATCTTCATCTTCTTTTTTTGCTTCTTCTATCATGTCTGGATACATCTGTTCAAATTCATATGTTTCTCCGCTAACTGCAGCCTGTAGATTTTCTTTTGTAGATTTAATGCCATCCATTGCCCTAAGGTGATTATGGGCATGGACTGTTTCAGCATCAGCTGCCGCTTTAAATAGTTTCGCAATCTGGGAATAGCCCTCCTCTTCTGCTTGCTTTGCAAATGCTAAATATTTTCTGTTGGCTTGAGATTCACCTGCAAAAGCTTCCTTTAAATTTTTTATTGTTTTTTTACTATTTTCTTTAACCATGAACAACTTCTCCTATTTTTTTGTTATAATTATATATTATTATCAATTTTAGTACTATAAAGCAAGAATAAAGAAATGAAAACTAACTTTCAATATCTAAGGAGAATAGGAGTTCCGATAGGAATCCTGGTAATACTTTATTTTCTTGGCTCACTTGGGTACATGGTTATCGAAGATATGGCCCTCTTGGATGCTTTATTTATGACTACTATAACAATAACTACTGTTGGATATGGAGTTATAAAAGAATTGTCTACTTCAGGCATTATATTTACCATAATTTTTATTATAATAGGTACAGGGCTTGCAGCATATATTTTAATTAATATTGCTGACTTTATACTTTCGGAATTTTTATTAGGAAGAATGGAAGCAAGAAGGATTACTAAAATGATTGCAAAACAAAAAAAACATTATATTATATGTGGTTTGGGCAGGGTTGGATTAGAAATAGCAAATGAGCTTGAAAACAACAAAGTTGATTTTATTGTGGTAGACAATGCAGAAGAACCGATAGAAATATGCAAGCAAAATAACTGGCTATATATAAAAGGGAATGCATCAAATGATGAAGTATTATTAGATGCTGGAATAAAAGAAGCCAAGGGTTTGTTTGCTGCCCTTGATACAGATTCAGAAAATGTCTACATTACTTTATCTGCAAAATCCCTTAACCCCTATATCTTTGTTGTCTCACGGGCAACTGCACAGGAAACTATAAGCAAGCTTGAAAAAGCAGGGGCAGACAGGGTTCTTTCGCCCCAGGTTATAGGGGGAAGGAGAATGGCGGCTATGGCCTTGCAGCCCCTGGTTACTGATTTCCTGGATACAATTATGGCTTCAGGAGAAATAGAAGTAAGGCTTCTAGAAATAGAAATAGAAGAAGGGAGCAAGCTAGACGGCAAAACAATAAATGAAGCCAGCAAGCAATATAATCTTGGGGCCTTGATTATATCTGTAATTGAAGCAGGTGAAAAAACCACATATAACAAGCCAACTGCGGATACTACCTTAACTACAGGGCAAAACATTATAGCAATTGGCACAAAGGAACAGATACAAAATCTTTCAGACCTGGCAGTTAAAGATTAAACATCCCTGTTTAGCTCTTCGTGAAATATCTTGTATTCGCCAGTTAAAAAAAATTGGACTCTTTCTCCTATGTTTACTGCCTGGTCTCCAATTCTTTCTAAATAACGGCTTGCAAGCGATACATTAGTTATAAATCTTACATCCTCTTTATCTTTCCCTGACGTGAGATACAATTTCTTAAAAATCATTATTTGTATATCGTCAACTGATTCATCAATTTTATCTAACTTTGCAGCCAGTTTGTAATCTTTGTTTTTAAAAGATTCCAAAGCCCTGTTTAAAATAATTTTTACCAAATTCCCCATCTCAACTAAAAGATCAATTATTTCCTTATCAATGCTTTTTCTCTTATGCCCTGCTAATTTTTTTACAATTCTAGATATATTAACAGCTAAATCACCAATTCTTTCAAGGTGTATTATTATTATGCTAATTGAATGAATCAATCTTAAGTCTTTTGCCACCGGCTGATGTTCTGCCTGAAGCACGATGCTTTCCTCTTCAATGGATATATCATATTCATCAATTTTAACATCATCTTCTATGACTTTTTGGGCTAAATCTGGATTAAGCTCTAGTAATGCTTCAATTGTATTGTAAACAGAATCCTGGACCAAGCTACCCATTGAAATAACATCTTCACTTATTTCATTTAAATGTTCATGAAAAGTCTTTCGCATCTCCTTAATTTACCTCCAAAAATATTTTACCATATTAAAGTATATGTTTTTATTTAATTTTTCTAACTCTAGACCATGCCCTAATTCCGCTTCCAACTATAGCAAAAACCATTACCAATAATAATAATACTAAAGCAGTACCCCATTGCATATCCACTGGCGCATTTGGAATCTGGGTTGCAATAACATATAAGTGGTAAGGCAAAACCATGGCTTCGCTAAAAATGGAATTAGGCAAGCTCCTCATGGAATATACCGCAACCGTAAATAATATGGGAGCCGTTTCTCCCGCGGCCCTGCCAACACTTATAACGCTTCCAGTAATTATGCCAGGTAAAGCCTGTGGCAATACTACTTTAGTTATCGTCTGCCATTTAGTTGCTCCCAGGGCAAGTGAAGCCTCCCTATATTCATTTGGAACTGCCTTTAATGCCTCTTCTGAAGATGTTATAACTACTGGTAAAATAAGTATTGACAATGTTAGCGAGCCTGCCAGCAAAGATTTCCCAAAATTTAAAATAATTACAAAAAAGCCTAACCCAAAAAGACCAAATACTATTGATGGCACTCCAGCAACATTTACTATTGATAATCTTATCATCCGGGTAAGGCGGTTTTTAGCTGCATATTCATTTAAATATATTGCTGAAAGAATTCCGACGGGAAGGGAAAAAATTATAGTTCCCCCTACTAAATATAAGGTACCGAGTATTGCAGGAAGTATGCCGCCAGATCTCATCCCCTGGTCCGGATGCGTAGATATAAACTCCCAGCTTAAAGTAGAAGAACCTTTTATAAATAAATAAATAACTATGCCAAATACAAAGGCAACCACTATGCCAGTAATAAATAGCAGTATTCCATGCCATATTTTTTGTTTTACATATCTGCTTTTTAGATTCATTTATACCATCTACTTACTTCATCTTTATTCTGTTTATGTATCTATCTGCAATTAAGTTAATTAAAAAAGTTATAATAAATAAAATTAGCCCTATGGCAAAAAGTGCTGAATAATGGAGGCCCCCCTGGACAGTTTCACCCATTTCCGAAGCAATAGTTGCTGTAATGGTTCTAACAGGCTGCAGCCATGAAAATACAATACGGGGAGAATTTCCGGTCACCATTAAAACAGCCATTGTTTCCCCAACAATTCTGCCCAAGCCTAACATTACTGCAGCAAATATCCCTGATGATGCGGTTGGGACTACTGTTTTATAGGTTGTTTCCCATTTAGTAGCACCAAGCGCTGTGGAAGCATTTCTAAACCTGTTTGGAACTGCATTAATTGCATCTTCTGAAATAGAAATTATTGTAGGAAGTGCCATAAAGGCAAGCATTACAGAACCGGTTAATGCAGCCAGGCCTATGCTTAAATTAAAAAGCCTTTTAATAATTGGCCCTACAGCCATAAGCCCAATAAAGCCAATTACCACAGACGGGAAAGTTGCCAATATTTCAATAATAGGCTTAAGTACTTCACGGACAGGGCGCGGGGCTAATTCACCTATATAAATTGCAGCCCCGACTCCCATTGGAACTGCTATTAAAATAGCTCCAAAAGCTACTTCTAATGAACCCACAAGCAATGGTATAAAACCAAATTTTTCATTTGAAGGGAACCACCGGTCGCCAAAAATAAATTCAAAAAATGGATATGTGGAAAAAAATTTAAATGAATTATAAACAAGGAAAGCTAGTATTAAAGCTAATACAATAATTGAAAAAAGCCCGCTAAGCAGAACAATTTTGCCTATAATAAAATTTTTAAGCTTTCTAAACCTCGGAGTTTTTTTCATCTATTCAGCCTTGTTTTTAATTTCCATCATTTTATCATAATTTTTTTTAAAAAAAACGGGGCTATTAGTAAATAGCCCCATTCCTTATTTAAAATATTTTCATGTTTATTCTGGCAGAGGCACAAAACCCACATCCAGCGCTATCTGCTGGCCTTCATCGCTTAGCACAAAGTCAAGGTAGGCCTGACCTAATTCACTTAGGTCCCCTTTTCTATAATAATTGTAAAGGCCTCTTGCAATTGGATAAGTTCCATCCATGGTTGTCTCAATTGAAGGCTCTATTCCTTCAACAGTTATAACCTGTGCTCCCTTTCCTGTAGCTTCTTCTAGATAGCCTAGGCCTATATAGCCAATAGCATTATCAGTTGTAGTAACTGTATCTACAACTTCAGCATTTGAAGCTAGAGCTAAAGCCATAGGTGTGAATTCATAATCTTCATGTTCACCATCCAGCTGCACTACGCTTTCTAAAAAGTATCCATAAGTGCCTGAATTTGAATCTCTTCCAGCTAGCACTATCTCAGCATCTTGGCCACCAACTTCATTCCAGTTTGTAACTTCGCCTCTAAAAATATCAGAAAGCTGCTGTATGGTTATGTCCTCTACTCCTTCAACATTTTCACTAACTATAACTGATAGAGCATCATATGCTATAACAACCTCTTCTATATCTATTCCTGCATCTTCTGCCTGGGCAAGCTCTTTGTCTTTTATCTGCCTGGAAGCTTCCCCTATATCATTGGTGCCATTTATGCATTCTGCAATGCCTGTTCCAGAACCGCCTCCACTTATAGTTACGTCTCCTCCATACTGGTCCATAAACGCTTTAGAAGCTGCTTCTGCTATTGGAAGAAGCGTGGTAGAACCTGAAATGGTTAGGGTTTGTCCATCAAACTTCTTAGAACCTCCAGTAGCTTCTTCTTTTGTACAACCAGCAAATAGTATGGAACTAACAAGAATCACTGCTGCTGCAATTGTAAAAATTACTAGAACTTTTTTTGTCTTCACGTTTTTAATCTCCTTTCGCTTTTCTATAAACATCTGTTTAATTCTAACAAAACTTGGAAATAACAATGTTAAAAAAAAA
>JAGYOJ010000035.1 GCA_018399435.1 Actinomycetota bacterium
TAAAAAATGTTAATAAAAGTGAGTTAAAAATTATGACAAAAAACAAGAAAATAATAGTAGTCTCAAACCGGGTGCCTTATAATATTTCCAGGACAAGGTCAGGAATAAAATATAAGAAAAGTGTTGGCGGATTAGTAACAGCGCTGGATCCCATACTCCAAAAGCAGGGAGGTCTCTGGATAGGCTGGAATGGTATGTCGGGAAAAAGCAAGTTTGATGAAAAAATAGTAGAAATGGAAGGCTATAATGTTAAATTTCTAACTTTATCCAAAAAGGATGTAAAAAGATATTACCACGGGTTTTCAAACCGTACACTATGGCCCCTGTTCCATGGCTTCATATTTCAAACCTTCTTTAACTTAAATTACTGGAAATCATATAGAAGAATAAATAATAGGTTTGCAAATGAAGTAATGGAAGAAATAAAGGGAAATGAAATAATCTGGATACAGGATTATCATCTAACATTGATGCCAGCTATAATTAGAAGCAAGAGCCCGAAAAATAAGATATTATATTTTCTTCATATACCATTTCCATGCAATGAGATTTTTAGGGTATTGCCATGGAGCAGACAAATCCTTGAAGGTTTGCTAGGCTGTGATGTAGTAGGGTTTCAAACTAAAAGGGACTCACAAAATTTTTTATATAGCTGCAAACAGGAGCTAGGGCTTCATGTTGACTATAATGGTGATTTAGTTAATTATAATGGAAGAAAAGTAAAAGTAAAAAGTTTTCCTATTTCCATAGATTTCGAAAAATTTAATAAAATCGCAAAACAAAGTTTAATAAAGAAGGTTTTTAGCGAATTTAATGCTTTTGAAAATGTTAAATTAATTATTAGTGTAGAGCGCCTGGATTATACTAAAGGGATAAAAGAAAGATTGTATTCGATACAAAGATTTTTTAAAAAGTATCCAGAATACAAAAAAAAGGTAATTTTTGTCCAAATTTCTGTACCCAGCAGAACAAAAATAAGGGAGTATATACAATTTAAAAGGGAAATAGATGAACTTGTTGGAAATATAAACGGACAATTTGCAGATGAATTATGGTCACCAATAAATTATATATATAAAACTATACCCCAGGAAAAATTAATATCTTACTATAAGGCATCGGATATATGCTTAGTAACCCCCTTGCGTGATGGAATGAATTTAATAGCAAAAGAATATGTAAGTTCAAATCCTGAAGGGGATGGGGTTTTGGTATTAAGCAGATTTGCCGGCTCTGCAGAGGAAATGAGCGAAAATTCCATAATGGTAAATCCGTTTGACTTTGAAGGCGTTGCAGATGGGATAAAAGAGGCATTAGAGATGCCAAAAAATGAGAGAAAAAAGAATATTTTTGCTTTAAGGGAAATAATAAGGAAAAAAAATATATATAATTGGTCAAAAAACTTTCTTAAATTTGCATCGGAGTGATATACAATCAAATATTTATTTGATGATTTAGAATATATAAATAAACATCTTAAAAAATTTAGTAAAGTTTTTTTATTCCTGGATTACGATGGAACCTTGGTTGGCATCAAAAAAAAGCCCCAGGACGCAAAACCTTCTAAAAGAACAAAAAGCCTGGTTAAAAAACTTGTAAAGAAAAAAAACATCATAACCATACTAGTGTCTGGCAGGCCTATTATAGACTTATTAAATTTTTTTAAAGGTATTGGCAATGACATTAATTTAATAGGAAGCCATGGTGCTGAAATAAAATATAAAGGTGAGAAGCCTTATATCTTAGAATCTGTTAAAAAGATAATAAAAAAGCTAAGAAAAATAAGAGATGAGATAGAGCTTATTTTAAAGGATTTTCCTTGTTTTTATATTGAAGACAAGAAAGTTTCATTTGCCATACATTACAGGAATTGCCCAAAGGAATATTTAGGTAATTTGGCTAAAATAAGAAATGCAATAAGGGAATATGAGAAAAAATTGCCTATCAATATCATAGAAGGCAAAAAAGTTATTGAGGTAAAGCCAGCCAATATAGACAAGGGCAGAGCAGTAAATGGCTTCAAAGATAAATATGGTTTAAGTAATGAAATCACCATATGCATTGGCGATGACGTAACTGATGAGCACATGTTTGAAAGTAATAAAGAGGGCTTAAATATAAAAGTAATTAATAAAAATATAAAAACCAATGCCAGCTATTATATAAAAAATGTAGCAGAGGTACAAAAATTTTTAGAAGGCATTAACCAAGCATTTCAATAAAACCTTGTATCCTGGTTCTGAATTGGCCTTTAGAATAATTATTTTTATCTACACAGTCGCCATCTAAAACAAGTGTAGGTATGTTTCTATTTTTTAAAGAATCCTTTATTATTCTGGCGCCGGCATTGTTTTGCCTGCAACCCCAATGTGAAAAAATGATTGCAGCATCTATTTTATACTCTTCTGCCATTTTATGTATTGTTTTTATCCTATTATCAATGGGGCCTCTGAGGTAGTGGGAAAGCATCTTTTTTGCCAGGCTTCTAAATGGCCTAGAGGGATCAAGCTCAGGCCAATAAACATAGTTAATTTCTTCAAAGGCTACCCTGCAATTGCCCTCTTGCATTAACTTAAAAATATCATTGCTATAGTAAGGCTTTAAATGAAGCCATAATATTTTTTTATGTTGGATGTTTTCTTTCTTCCCAATATATTTTTTTAGCTCTTTGTACATATTTTTATAAAGGATAACTGCATCTTTTGTCCCAGCCAGGCCATGGAAAGGGAGTATAAAATTTAAGCCATTATAATTAGGGGGGTAAGCTGTAAGGTCTTTTCTAATATCATTTGCTTTTTTTGCCCAGTGCCTGAATTTATTAGAATTTTTTATAATATTTTTAAATTTATTTAAGTCTAAATCCTTGCCGGTTTTTTTTGCAATATCATAACATACTTCTTTTATTTGTCTGGAGAGGTAGTCTATGGATTTATTGCTATAATCATAAGGGACATCAATAAGGTAAAAATTATTTTCAATATTATATTTCTTAGAATAAATATAGAAAGATTTTTGTGCAGCATCGCATGCTAGGTTGGTGCAAATTATAAACTTTGGTTTGGGGAATAAATCCATTTCTACTGCCCCGGAAGCGCTTCTATGAAAGGTGCATAAATCTTGTGAATACCAGTTTTTTGTTGCCGCGGCCAGGGTTTTATCAGCAATTCCCATCCCAGCCGTAAAGCCAGCAAGAACTTCAGGGAGAAATGGCGAAAGGCCAAGGCTGTAAAACATTTCATAAGGCAAAAATAATGAGCCATAAGCAACCTGGCTTTTTTTAGAATAGGCTTTATAAAAACTTTTTATGCTGACTGAATTTAAATGTTTATCAGATACTGATTTAAGGGTTCTGGTAAAAAGATATAGCACAGGCTTTTTAGCCGCTAAAGCTAAAATTTTTCCTATAAATTTGCGGTTTAAATTTTGTTTTATTTTTTCTTTTAAAGTGTCTTTAAAACTCATGTATAAATCATCTCTAAAAATGCCTGTATCCTGGTTTTTACCTGGCCTTCAGAAAAATTATTGTATTCAATCTCTAAATACAGGGAAGGCTTTCCAATATCTTTTAACTCTTCTTTTAAAAGGGGATAAAAATATAGGGTATTATCACAAAATTTAAGTGATATATAAATAATTCCATCAATTTTATATTTTTTAATATTTTCCTTTATTTCAGTTATTTTATTCCCAAGATTTGCTATTCTCATGCAGGCTGATTTATAAAGGTATCTTTTTGCTATGGAGCCCAAGGGCTTATTGCCATTTTCTACAAGACCTTCAAAGTAGCGGTTAGCGCTGCAGGTATCCTGGTAAGAAAGAGTTAAATCGAGTTCAGAAAATAATTTCCATAGCCTGTCCTCATTTATGAAATTTCCAATTAAAAGTATATTTGGTTTTTTAGGTTTAGCTACATTTTTAATGGAATCAATATAATTAGACAATTCTTCTACAAATAAATAGGGATCAGACAGTGTTGAAATTTTTATAATGCTGTTATATGTGTCTATATCAATAATTGAATTTCTATACATATTGTTTAATTTTATTAAACCTTCTCTTTTTTTATTTATAATTTCTATAGAATTTTTAATTCTTTCATTGGTTATTTTTTTATTTCCTAGACTATTTAAAAAGTCAATTAAATTATTTAAATTGAACTCAAAATAATTAACGGAACTAATATTTTGATTTTTGGGAACATCCAGCATAAAGACAGGTATACTTGAATATTTTTTGCAAGTATCATAAAGCCTTCTCATGCCATCACAAGAATTAGTAAAAATAATTGATTTAAGGTGTGTATCATTGTTTAGTATGCTTTCCCAGCTAGATTTTAAATAAGGGCAAAAATTAATTGGAAAGAACCCTTCCGCCCTATTATAGTCTTTAGATCCATAAATCCTAAAGGGCGTAAATCCTGCAGATAAGATTAGCTCCTCTGGCGTGTAAGTGCACAGCCAGCCAATATAATTATTATTATCTGTAGACCTTTTAAAGTATTTTTTAATTTTCTCCATATATTATTTCAGGGTTTCTTTCAAATTTTTCAGCTATGCCTATATGTCCCCAGAAATCTTCTATATTTTTACCTTCTATAATCCCGCTGCTCTTGCCCATAACTGTAATTTTTACCTCTTTTATTTTTTCAAACTGGGTTAAAGTATTGACTATGGAATAAATGGCAAGTCTTTCAGTGGCAGAGCTATGGGGAATGCTCTGGTCTGTAATAATTTCTTGGCTAAAATCAACTATAGCTGTAGCGTTTTCAATATTTACAGAATTTACTTTAACAGTATCTGGCAAGACAGGAAAAAGATCTTCGATTGCCGGCCCTTTTATAAGTTCCTGGATAGCATTTCTATAAAGCTCATTACTGCCTATTTTTCTGGATTCTTCAACTAAGTAAAAGTTATTTTCAACTTCTTGCGCAAAATACAAATTAATTTCTTGCTTGCACCCGGTAACTACAATAGAAACAAATATTAAGGTGATTAAAATTATACTAAAAATTATTTTATTTTTCATAATAAACACCTACCCTTAAATTCGATACTAGTAAATATTAAAATAAAACTTCCTTTTTGTATAGGATTGAAAATTAATTATTACAAAATTTAATTGCTAGATGTTATTATTGTTTATGCTTATTAACTTTATTAAGATAGGAGCTATTATGGGTGATGCTTTGATAATAATTGACATGTTAAATGATTTTGTTAGAAAAGACGCCCCCCTTTATGTTCCTAATATTGAAACTATTATCGTTCCCATAAAAAGAGAAATTGAAAAAGCAAAAACCAATAATAATCCTGTAATTTATTTATGTGACAGCCACGAGCCTAATGATAAGGAATTTGATAAATTTCCCCCACATGCAATTAGAAATACTGAAGGCGCTAAGGTAATTGATGAGCTTAGGCCTAAGGGTAGTGATATAATAATTAAAAAGGAAACATTTTTGGGCTTCTATAACACTAAAATGGGTGATATTTTAAATAAAATGTCAATAGGCAAGTTAACCATTACAGGATGCGTAACCAATATCTGTGTTTTTTATTTGGCTGTAGAAGCGGTATCCAGGGGATATGCAGTAGATGTAGTTAAGGATGCAGTAATAGGATTAAATAAAAAAGACCATAATTGGGCATTAAGCCAGATGAAAAGTGTATTAAAAGCAAATATAGTTTAAAGGGGCAAATATGTTTTATATTGCTAATGAGGGGCAGATAAAAGATGGCCTAGTTACGGATGTATATTTTAATAGGTCTGAAAAAATATTAAAAAGATTAGGCAAGGACGTATATGTAAAAGCTGAAATATTTTTAAAAAATTTTCCAAACAATTACCAGTGGGGTGTTTTTGCCGGCGTGGAAGAAAGTATTAATTTATTGAAAAATGGCAAAAATATTTCTGTGAAGGGTATGCCTGAAGGGACTATATTTAAAGAATATGAGCCTGTTATGCTTATTGAGGGCAAATACTTGGATTTTGGAGTTTATGAAACCTCTATTTTGGGGTTCTTGTGCCAATCCAGCGGAATTGCTACTAAGGCAGCAAGATGTAAATTAGCGGCAGGAGACAATCCTGTTTATAGTTTTGGGGCCAGAAGAGTGCACCCAGCCATTACTCCCATGGTTGAAAGATGTGCGTATATAGGGGGCGCAGATGGGGTATCAACTGTTTTAGGGGCAGAAACAATAGGCAAGGAACCTGTTGGCACTATGCCACATGCATTAATACTGATAATTGGTGATACTGTGGAAGCCACGAAGGCTTTTAATGAAATTATTAAGCCAAAAGTAAATAGAATATCTCTAATTGATACTTTTAATGATGAGAAGTTTGAAGCAATTAGGATTAGCAAAGCTTTAGGCAAAGACCTTTTTGGAATCAGGTTAGATACGCCAGGTTCAAGAAGGGGGGATTTTAAAAAAATTTTAGAGGAAGTAAGATGGGAGCTTGATATAAGGGGTTTTAATGATGTCAAGCTAGTGGTTAGCGGTGGCTTAGATGAAGAAGATATCCTGGACCTAAATTATATTGTAGATTCATATGGGATTGGAACAGCAATTTCAGGGGCAAGGGTAATGGATTTTGCATTAGACATAGTGGAAATAGAAGGCGAGAAAGTTGCAAAAAGAGGAAAAATGTCTGGTGCTAAAAAGGTTTTAAGGTGCCAAAATTGTTTTAACCATAAAGTTGTGTTGGAAGACGATAGCAATAGCTATACCTGTCCTAATTGCGGAAGCAAATTTGGGGAATTATTTGTTGATATGATTAAAGATAAAAAAGTTGTCTATGATTTTCCTGAAGCAGAAAATATAAGGGAAAAAGTATTGCAACAGTTTAAATATGTAGAATTATAGGAGGATGAATGGGCATAAAGCTGTTTTTGATAAGGCATGGCCAAACCCAATGGAATCTAGAAGGAAGATACCAGGGAGACCAGGATACGGAATTGACGGAAATAGGCGTGAAGCAAGGCGAGCTTGCATCAAGATATTTATCTAATATTGATTTTGCTAATATATATAGCAGCCCTTTAAAAAGGGCGGTGGATACTGCAAATATTTTAAATAAAAATAGGGGCAAAGAAGTAATTATTAGAAAAAATTTAAAAGAGATTAATTTTGGAAAGTGGGAAGGCCTTAAATTCTCCCAAATCAATGAAAGATACCACAAAGATTATCAAAATTGGTTAGAGGATCCTTATAACAATCCGCCTACAGGAGGAGAGGATTTTAATTTATTTATAAAAAGAACTTCTGAAGAAATAGATAATATAGTAGATGAAAATGTAGATAAGTCTAATATAGCTATAGCTACACACGGGGGAGTGATTATAGCTTTAATTGTTAATTGGCTTAGAATACCTAAATCCAGATGGAGATCGTTAACCCAAAGGCAGGGAGCTATAAATGTTGCTGTTATCCATGATGGTTTTCCATATATTTCTTCAATTAATTATACCGGACATCTCCATGATACTTATAGCGAAGACGACGACAAGGTAATAGAGATTTATAGCAAAATTAAAAATTAAGGGAGGGTTTTATGGAGGAAAATGCGGCAGAAGGAACTCGGGTTATTCCTAACAATATAGCTGAAAATTTTCTTGATAACTGGATAAGCATAGTGTTTATTATTTCGGCAGTCATAATCATTTTTATTATAGTAAGAGTAGTTGCAAGAAGGGCAAGAAGCATATTTGAACAAAGGATAAGCGATGACAGGCTTGAAGTTAAAAAAAGGACTTATACATTTACCTCGGTAATTTCAAATCTGGTTATAGTTGTATCTGTTATTGCAGCCCTTTTGATAATAGCCGAGCAATTGGGTATAAGTGTTACACCATTATTGGCTGGCGCGGGTGTTGCAGGCATAGTTATTGGCTTTGGGGCACAGAGCCTCGTAAAAGATTTAATAAATGGAACCTTTATTCTTTTTGAACAGTGGTTTCAGGTAAATGATATTGTAACCATAGGTGAGACCTCCGGTGTGGTAGAAAAATTTAATCTTCGGACTACTGTATTAAGGGACCTTGAAGGCATTGCCCATTATATACCTAATGGTGAAATAAGCGTTTTAAGCAATAGGACCCAGGTATGGGCAAGGGCCATGCTTGAAGTAGGGGT
This sequence comes from Actinomycetota bacterium, assembly GCA_018399435.1. Classification (GTDB taxonomy): domain Bacteria; phylum Actinomycetota; class Humimicrobiia; order Humimicrobiales; family Humimicrobiaceae; genus M55B165. Next base: position 8,136 of record JAGYOJ010000035.1, read on the forward strand.
ACATTACAAGGAAAATACAGACAGGGTTATAGAAGTGCTTGAAGAGATTTTTGATGAGTTATTGGAAGATAAAGATTTTAAAGATGTTATTCTTGAAAGGCCCCAAATACTTGGCAAGGGAGGCGTTGACAGCCTTGGTGATTCGGCGGTTGTGTTTAAGATAATATGCAAGGTAGTTCCGCCAAATCAATGGGATGTTGGAAGGCAGCTTAGAAAAAGAATTAAAGATAAGTTTGACAAGGTTGGTATTGAAATACCTTTCCCATGCACCAATGTATATATGAGGGATGAAAAATAATTTAATAATTGTTGATAAATAATTGTAAATGTTATAATATCCTAAGATGTTTTTATAGAGTTGTAAAATTAAATATTTTGCATATTCTCTTGCTCTATTTTTAAAATAGGGCCTAATTTATTAAGTTAGTCCAAAGGAGGAATTCGAAATTGAGAAATTACGAATTAGGTTTAGTTTTTGTTCCCACCTTAGAAGAAAAAGATATTGATTCTGAGATATCAAAGTTAACCTCGCTTATCGAAAAAGAAAATTGTAAGGTTTCTGATATAGATAAATGGGGCGTAAAAAAGCTAGCATACCCATTACAAAATAATGAAAGCGGCTTTTATTGTTTTATTTATTTTTCGGGAGATGGAGAAGTTTTACCAGAACTTGAAAGAATAAGTAAAATAAATGACAATATTTTAAGGCATTTAATTGTAAAAAAAGATTGATAATTATTTTATAATTAGAGGGGAAATTATGGCATACGGAGTTAATAATATAACCATATTAGGAAACATTACTAGGGATCCAGAATTAAGATTCACCCCTAATGGTACCCCGGTAGCAACTTTTGGAATTGCAGCCAATAGGAGATACCGTAATAATAAGACTAATGAATGGATAGAGGATGTTTCATTTTTTAATGTTACTGCATGGTTTAAGCTTGCTGAAAATTGCGCTGAAAGCTTAAGCAGGGGTGACAGGGTTTTAATATCTGGCAGGCTCAACCAAAGGAGCTGGGAAGATAAAGATGGCAATAAAAGATCTACAGTAGACATAAATGCTGATGTGGTTGCACCCAGCTTAGAATTTGCATCATGCCAAATAAATAAAAATGAAAAGTCTACTGCAAGTATGGATAATTCATCAGATGATCAAGAAGAAGCTGACTTCACTGATGAGGATATACCTTTTTAAAGAGTAAAGAATAAAGAATAAAGGAGTGTTTTAGTTGGGAAAAAAGAAAAGAAAAAAAGATAGGAATAGACTAGACAGTAAAGATAAATTTAATTTGAGGCAGAGAAAAAGATATTGTTTTTTCTGTAAAGAAAATATAGATGATATTGATTATAAAAATGTAAAAATGCTTTATAGGTATGTTTCCGATAAGGGCAAAATAAGGCCAAAAAGATCTACTGGAAATTGTGTACAACATCAAAGAAAAGTTGCTTTAGCAATAAAGAAGGCTAGAGAACTTGCTTTGCTGCCATATTATAGAAGATAAATAATTAATAATGTCCTTTGATAATCTAAAAGTAGAAAAAATAAACTTATTCTTGCTTGCCCTTTTAACATTTTTTGCATTGGTTTTTGCAATATTTGTTCCCTTTTTTGGTTTTTTGGGATGGGCAGTTTTGCCAATACCGGCTGCTTTGCTTTTTATTTCCGGGCGGAGAAGGGATGCTATAATATGCGCGTGCTTAAGCATAATAGCATTAATATTTTTTGATTATTTATTAGCAATATTTATAGCTATTATGATTATTGGCATAGCTTTATTATATAATTATAGTATGGAGAAAAGATTAAAAGCAGGAAAAGTAATTCTTCTAGTGCTCTCGGTATTTATATCTTCAATTGCATTTTATATATTGCTTGTTTCCCTTATAAATAATATCAATTTTATTAGTGAGTTTATTAATAATTACAATAATTTCATAAATAATTTACAGAGCGATCCGCTGGTGCAAAATTATTCTAATATTTTTGGGGGAAGTAATTTTGAAAAAATATTAGAGCAAACAAAAGAAATATTAAGGTTTTTGCCTTATATTTTTCCAGGGTTAGGGTTAGTTTATCTTTTGATTATATCGATTAGTAATTATATGATAAGTTTTAAGGTTTTAAAAAGATTTGGTTTTAATTTAAAACCTCTTCCGGAATTTGGTAAATGGGACTTGTCATGGCATTGTTCCTGGGGAGTAATACTGGGAATAATTTTTATATTATTCCCAACTTTTATGGATATAAATAATAAAGTATTTTATGCCTTAGGCGGCAATTTACTGGCGGTATTCGGTTTTATATATTTTGTTTTAGGGATTTCTGTTATATGGGGCTTGTTTGAAAAATACAAAGTTGCTATGTCTTTAAGAATTATAATTTTTATAATATTAGGGTTATTTTTTGGTTTTACAGCCTACGGGCAAGATGATTTGATCGCCAAAATTGAAGGACAAGGCACTAACAAAAAAGCG
>JAGYOJ010000036.1 GCA_018399435.1 Actinomycetota bacterium
TGAAGGAGATAAAAAATGTTAAAAGGGTTTACGCGTATTTTTAAACCATTAGAGAAACTAGTAGGTTTGGGCTAAATTAGCATATATGTTAATATAAAAATAGGGGTTTTTTGATAAGACATATGAAAAAAGCAGAACTATTATAAATAATTCTTGCCAAAGGAGGTGAACAAATATAAGGACACACTTTTATAAAGCGAATAATTAAATTCTTATTAAAGGAGGGGCAATGAAGAAAATTAGTTATTTCTTTCCAGTATTAATCTTATGCATTCTTCTGGCAGTAGTGCTATCTTTTGCTGGTTGTGCAGAACCTGAAAGAATTGTAGAAACCGTAACAGAAACCGTTACAGAAACTGTAACAGAGACAGTAGTAGAAACGGTAGTCGAAGAAGCGCCAAAAGGTGCACCAAAAATCGGTTATATTACCAGGCTAGCAGTGCCATGGTGGGTAGTATGCGAAAAAGGTTTTAGCGCTGCTGGGGCTGATTTTGGTTTTCAGCCGGTTATTTACGATCCGCCTCAATTAACCGTAGAAGACCAGGTAAGGGTTATGGAAACCTGGATAGCAAGCGAGTTAGACGGTATAATGATAGGTCCTAATGACCCTGCAGCTACAATTGGTGTTATAAATCAAGCTATTGAAGCAGGCATACCTGCAGTAACCGGTTATGGTGTAGACTCACCTGAGAGCGACAGGCTTGTTTTTGTTGGATATGCCGCTTATGAGCTGGGAACTGCACTAGGAAAAGGCCTTTTAGCATGTCTTGAAACCCAGGGAATAGAGCCTCCTGGTAAAGTTAGTTACCATACTGGAGGAATGGCATCAACTGAGGATGTTGCAGCTCTAGAAGGTTTTACTGAGCCTGTTGAAGCTGCAGGATTTGAAGTAATAGAGCCAGTTTTGGATGAAGGTGATGCCAGCAAAGCCATTGCCAGGGCTTCAGAAACAATCCAGGTTTACCCTGACCTTAAAGGAATGCTTGGATTCTATGATTATACAGGCCCTGCTTTAGGGAAAGCTGTTACCGATGCAGATAAGATAGACGATATAGCAGTTATATCTGCAGGTGTAATTGGTGAGCAGATACCATATATGGAGTCAGGAGCTATAGATGCTTTAATTGATCTGGTACAGTATGAAGGAAGCTATCTCGGTGGAGAAATCCTTTATAAACTTTCTCAGGCAGGACAAGAAGGCTGGGACGAAGTATTGGCAGAGTACCCAGTAGAGGATGGAGAGATAATTTTAGGTGTTGGCTTTTTAACTTATGAGGAACTAGATGTTGAAATGTGGCCAGAGATAGGATGGATGATGACAATTGAAGAATGGAAAGAAGAATTCCCGGCTGTATGGGAAGTTATAAAGTAAATTAAAGATGAATTTTGCCATAATCTTGTAATTGAAAAATTCTCGGGCTACCCCTAATAATAAATTAGGAATAGCCCGGGAATAAGACTTTATAAAAAAAACGAGGATTGAAAATATGGAAGAAATAATCAGGACCGAGAATTTAACTAAAAAATACGATACCATGGTTGCTTTGGATAATGTAAGTTTTGTTGCCCATAAAAAAGAGATCATAGGTTTAGTGGGAGATAATGGGGCTGGAAAGTCTACGTTAATCAATATTCTGGTAGGATTATTTCCGCCTGATGAAGGAAAAATATTCCTTGATGGCAGAGAAGTTAGGTTTACATCGCCTGGTGATGCAAGAAAAAGGGGAATAGAAATTGTATATCAATTTAGTAACCTAATAGAGGGTATGCCTATTTATAAAAACTTTTTTATGGGAAGAGAAATTATCAATAGGGGAATACTTGACAATAAAGCAATGAGAAAGGAGAGTGAGTACGCTTTAGATGAGATAGGAATTACCAAAAGTGCAGACCAATTAGTTGAAGAGCTTTCTGGAGGACAAAGACAAGCTGTATCTCTTGGCAGGGCATTCCACTTTGGAACAAAAGTTTTACTTCTAGATGAACCAACAACCGGCCTGTCATTAAAAGAAGTAGATAGAACCTTGAATCGCATAAAATTAATCAGGGATAAAGCTAATATGTCAATTATATTTGTAACCCATAATTTACGGCACATAATGCCTATAGCGGATAGAATCATGGTGCTTTACCATGGAGAAAAAGTTTTAGATAAGGAGACTAAACATACAAATATAGCAGAATTAACTAAAATGATAACAGCGCGCATTAAAGAGGAGGAACACGTTGATAGAACTAAATACATTTAAGAGGTTTCTTGCAAAATCTGAGGTTAATAGAACTATCCTTATATTAATTCTTTCTTTTGTTATATTTATAATAAATCCTTTTTTCTATACCGGTCCAAACTTTAGGCTTCTGGCTACATGGGGGTCAATCCATGCAATAATGGTGCTAGGGGAGATGCTTTATTTAATTCCTGGCGGAATTGACCTGTCGCTGGGGGGCGTGATTTGTATATCTAATGTACTGGTAGGAGTTTTTGTTATAGATAATGGCCTCCCTATTTGGCTGGCAGTATTCATTGTTTTATTAATTGGAGCGGCAATAGGCTTCTCTTCTGCCTTATTTGCAAATGCCTTTTCGCCTCCTTTAAAATTCTTGCTTCCTGTTTTTATCTATACCATAATGCTAAATTTTGTGCTTGTAGGAATTGGCAGGATTATTACAGGCGCCTTTCCTATTTATGGTTTTACTGAATCTTATTCGCTTATAAGTAAAGCAAAGATAGGCCCTTTGCCAATAACTTTCGTTTACTTGATAATAATTGTAGGAATTTTTTCTTATATTTTTTATTTTAGGCCTCTAGGCTGGCATATTTTTGCCACAGGATTAAATGATGAAGTTGCCAGAAAAGTGGGAATAAATGTTAAAAAGACAAGATTGATTGCTTTTACCCTGGGGTCTCTTTTGCAGGCATTTGCCGGCATTATTATTGGTTCCTATTTATCTGTTGGCTCTGTTTTAGTTGGGCCTGAATATTTGCTGCCTATTTTAGCAGGCGCATTTATTGGAGGCATAAGCCTTGCCGGTGGAGAAGGATCCCCATATGGTGCAGTGGTGGGCGGTTTTGCAGTATATTTAATTGAAAACATTATAGTAGTTTTAGCATTGCCGTCATTTTGGAAAGAAGTTGCCACTGGATTATTTTTATTCTTTTTTGTTTTATTTGATTTTTACCAAAAACGTAAAAGAATTTTTACCAGGGCTTGAGGCCATAGTTAATATTTATTAAGTAGGGGGGTAAATTAATGGAGAGATATGGTTCTGTGATCAAGATAAAGCCAGAGAAATTAGGAGAGTATAAAAAGCTGCATGCAAACATCTGGCCTGAAGTAGCTAAAACTATAACTGATTGCAATATAAGGAATTATTCAATTTACCACAAGGATGGATTCCTTTTTAGCTATTTTGAATATGTGGGCAAAGATTTTAAAAAGGATATGGAAAAAATGGCAGCTGACCCGAAAACACAGGAATGGTGGGATGTTTGCAAGCCCATGCAAATACCCCTGGATACTAGAAAAAAAGGGGAATGGTGGGCATTTATGGAGGAAGTATTTCACCAGGATTAGATAAATATTAATTTACATATATAAAAAAAGTGGATTGGAAGGCGGTGGTCATAATGGATTCCCGTGAAAGAGTTATAGGGGCAATAGAAAGAAAAGATATAGACAGGTTCCCAATTGATTTAGGGGGAACTGCTGTATCTACAATTTTAGCAGAAGCATATGATAAATTATTAAAAAAGCTTAATATTAAAAAAGGCATAAGGGTAGCTGATACCAGCCAGCTTTTTGTTTATGTGGATGATGAAATTGCTAATTTATATAATCTAGACATTACACCACTTTATCCATTAAGGGATTTCATGGGAAATAGGAGAGATAAAGGCTGGAAAGACTGGAATACCCCCCATGACAATACGCCTGTAAAGATTTTTAAAAGCTTTAACCCAAAAAAAATGGATGACGGATCCTATATCTGGGAGACAGGCGGCTATATTTACAGGCTGCCAGTAGGGGGCTATTATTTTGATGCTATAAAATCGCCACTTGAAAATGCTGAAACAGTAAAAGATATTGAAGAATTTGAAATTCCCATACTAGATGATGATGAAGTGAATTGGTATAAAAAAAGGTCAAAAGAATTAAGGGAAAAAACAGATAAGTTTATTGTCGCAGATATCGTTGGCGGCTGGACTGATATAGCGGGGCCAATGATGGGGAATGCCAATTTTTACATGGCTATGGTTGCAAACAAGCCCCTTGTGCATGCATTGATGGAAAAATTAAATTATGTCTGGAAGAAAAGGGTTGACGGGCTTAAAGAAGCAGCAGGTGATAATATTGATGCAATCATTATGTATAGTGATTTAGGCACAGAAAAAGGCGGAATGTATTCCACTGAAACAGTTAAAGAAATGGTCATACCTTATATAAAAGATTTTTATGCATATGTTAGAAAGATTAGCAATTATTATATAGTTCTGCATTCCTGCGGCTCTATTTATCAGTACATACCCGACCTTATAGATGCTGGAGTTGACATAATAAATCCAGTCCAGGTAGGGGCAGCAAACATGGAGCCTGAAAAATTAAAGGCTGAATTTGGCAAAGATGTAACATTTTGGGGAGGGGCAGTAGATCCACAGCACGTTTTAGCGCATAAAACTCCACGGGAAGTCAGTGAATATGCAATAAATGCTGCCAAGGCCTTTAAGCAAGGTGGGGGATTTATTTTCACCCAGCCGCATAATATTCAACCAGGAGTTCCGCCTGAGAATATCATCGCATTATTTGAGGCTGGGAATAAATATGCGGCTTATTAGTTGATTTTTTAATAAAAGGAGCAATGCCATGGATAATGAAATTTTAAAAAACCTAAGAAAAGCAATTTTAGAATATGACATAAGTGGCTCTGCAAGCTTAGCAAAAAAGGCAGTAGAGGAAAAAATAGACCCCTTAAAAGTTTTAAATGAGATGACAAAGGCAATAAGGGAAGTTGGAGATGGCTTTGGCAGGGGAGAGCTATGGCTTCCCGACCTTGTCGGGGCAGCAGATGCAATGTCGGCTGCAACCCCCATTATAGAAGAAGAGATAAAAAGAAGGGGATCAGAGAGGGAAAGCCTTGGGACTATTATCCTGGGTACAGTTTTTGGGGACATACATTCCATAGGAAAAACAATGGTGGCTACCCTACTTACCGCCGAAGGTTTTAAGGTGGTAGATCTAGGGGTAGACATAAAAGCTGAAAAGTTTGTAGAAGCAGTAAAAAAATATAATGCCAATATTTTAGCCATGTCTGCGCTAATGACAATGACTGCGCCAGAGCAGCGCAAGGTAATAAAATTCTTAGAAGATGAAGGGCTTAGAAAGGGCATAAAAATAATGATAGGCGGGGGAGCCATAACAGATGAATTTGCCAAAGATATTGGCGCAGATGGATATGACCCTACAGCCCCGGGAGCAGTAAAGCTTGCCAGAAAACTTATTGGAAAGGAGTAAGCAAAAATGTCAAGAGGGTTTTTACGCAATTTTCCTGCTTTTAAGATTTTAAGTGAAGAAAAGATTGAAGCAATACATGCAGGCACCTTGGAGGTTTTACAGAAAACTGGGCTGACAGTATACAATGATAAGGCATTAAAGGTTTTCAAGGATGCAGGGTGTAAAGTAGATTTTGAAACCAAGAGGGTAAAGTTTTTTCCGGGGCTAGTTGAGGAATGCTTAAGGAAAGCCCCTTCCAGCTTTAGCGTTAAGGCCAGAAACCCGGAGCACGATTTGGTATTGGGCCCGGACAATATTATTTTTTTTAATTTTCCAGGAACTGATACTGTAGACATAAATACATGGGATCCGCACTCTCCTACAAAAAAAGAGCATGAAGACCTTGTAAGGGTACTGGACGCACTGGATAATGTACATTTTTTAAATGCATATCCATATTTTGGTTACAGCGGAGGTATCCCTGAGGTGATGAAAGAAATAGAAGGGGTGGCCTTAAGGCTTAAAAATTCAAGCAAGATAACCGTGGCAATTGCCAATAATGATATTGACAAATTTACCATACAAATGGCAAAAGCAGCAGGCTCAGAGATTTTTGCAAATCCTAATACTTCTTCTCCCTTAACCTATTATACCGACCAGGTTAATGCCTGCTTTCTTGCTGCTGAATATGGCTTGCCAAGCATGATTTGGGATGGCGCTACCTCAGGAGGTACAGCGCCTGCAAGCATAGCGGGAGCAGTTATACTAACCAATGCAGAGCTTATCCCTTTTATAGTGCTTTTGCAGCTGCTTGATCCTGGAGCAAGGGTTTCAGTTGCAAACCTGGTTTTAGCGCAGAACATGAAAAACGGCTCGCCTGCTTTTGGGGAAATTGGAACTACATTGCATAATGTAGTTTTTAACCAGGTCTGGCAAAAATATGGAATACCCACAGTATGCTCTTCATGCGGCCCCACAAGCTCTAAAAAAATTGATTTCCAGACAGGGTATCAGAAGATGATGCCTACAGTCCTTTCTGCTATATCAGGCTCTAGCGTGCTTCAGCTATATAGCAGCATATATGGAGAGATTACAGCCCATCCCCTACAGGCAATAGTAGATGATGATATTGCAGGCATGATTGGAAGGTTTGTGGAGGGCGTAGATTCAGGCGAAGAAGCCCTGGCTATAGATTTGATAAATGAAGTTGGCCCCATCCCAGGCCATTACCTGGGAAAGGCCCATACCAGGAAATGGTGGAAAAAAGAACAGTTTGAACCTATTGCTTCAGACAGGCTAACCTATCCTGAGTGGTCTAAATCCGGGAAAAAAGACTGCATTGATTATGCAAAAGAGAAAATGGAAAAAATACTATCCACCCATAGCCCGAAACCACCATTAACCAGCACCCAGGAAAAAGATATAGAAAAAATACTAAATGAAGCAAGAAAGTATTACAAGGATAAGGATTTAATATCAGATTCTGAATGGGAGGCTTATAAAAAGTTTTTAGGATGATATATAAACCTAAAAATGAAGGAGATAAAAAATGTTAAAAGGATTTACGCGTATTTTTAAACCATTAGAGATATTAACAGAAGAACAAATTGCAGCTATCCATAAAGGGACATTAAGTGTCTTAAAGAGGACAGGATTAAGGTTCGAGAGCGAAAGGGCATTAAAACTTTTTAAAAATAATGGCTGCCAGGTAGATTATAGCAATAAACGGGTAAGATTTCCGGAAGGCCTAGTAGAAGAGTGTTTGCGAATGTGCCCCAGCAGCTATCATGTAGGGGCAAGGAATCCAGAAAATGATATGATATGGGGAGGCAATACTACTTATTTCCAGGCTTTATCGGGCACAAAAAGCATCAACCTTGATACCTGGGAGCCTAAAACCCCTACCAGAAAAGAATATTATGATGCCATAACTATCCTGGATGCATTAGAAAATAACCATATTGTTCCATGGTATACGCCATGGTTTGGATTCAAAAATGTACCTCCTGTTATGGCTATGCCAGAAGGCCTGGCGGCACGGTTAAGAAATTCAAGTAAATTTATTTGTGCAAATTATTCCATGGGCTGTGAACAGTTTAATATAAAAATGGCTAAGGCGGTTGGAGCAGAGCTCAGGACCTCTATGGCTGCTGCACCACCTCTGACATTTTACAGTGATGCTGTTGAGAGCGCTTACAGGATTGTGAATGCTGGATTTATACTTCTATTGGTTTCTGGAAGCGTATATGGGGGTACCTCACCTTCTACCATAGCTGGTTCTTTGATTACAGGCAATGCAGAAATAATTGCAGGATTAACCCTAGCCCAGTTAATAAAGCCCGGTACCAGGGTAATAGCCCAGGATTTTTCTTTCCCCCAGAATATGAGGTCTGGTTCTCCTGCATTTGGAGATATAGCAATTTCACTACACCAAACTGCGTTTAACCAAATCTGGAGAAAATATGGGGTTCCAACAGATGGAGGAGTTAGCTATCCAAGCTCAAAGAAGATAGATTATCAAGCTGCTTATGAGAAAACTATAAACTCATTTGCCGGAGCCTTATCTGGAACAAATACTATTTGGATCCAGGGTTCCCTTTATGGAGAACTAGCCTTTCACCCTGTCCAGGCAATAATAGACGATGATCTGGTTGGCATGATTGGAAGGTTTTTAAGGGGTATTGAGGTTAATGATGAAACCATGGCCCTTGATCTAATTGATGAAGTTGGTCCAATCCCAGGCCATTACCTGGGGAAGGCTCATACCAGAAAATGGTGGAAAAAAGAGCAATATGAGCCAAAATATGCTGATAGGCTAACATATCCGGAATGGCTTAAAGCGGGGAAAAAGGATTGTATTGATAATGCTAAAAAAGAATATGAGAGGATACTATCCACACATAAAGTAGCCCCACCTCTAACAGATAAACAGGAAAGCGAGATAGAAAATATATTACAGGAGGCAAGGGAGTATTATAAGAAGAAAGGCTTAATATCAAGTGAAGAATGGAAAAACTATAAAAAGGATTTGAAATCATCCAATTATCCGTATTCATAGAATATGAAATTTTATACTATAAATTTTGAGCCCTTAGGCAAAAAAGGAAAATGCAAAGCTGATGAGACAGTTTTAGATTGTGCCCATAGATTAGGCGTAGCGATAATCAGCTTATGCGGCGGCCTTGGAAAGCTTAATTGCTGTAAAATCCAAATTTTAAAGGGGAAAGTTAGCAAGCCCACCACAAATGAGCTAAATTACTTTTCAGCTAAAGAACTGGATGACGGGTACAGGCTAGCTTGCCAGACATATTTAAAAAGCAACTGCAATATCAAGGTTCCGCTGGAATCCCTTGAACTATCACAGCGTGTTGAAGTGGAAGGCGCTGAAACAAGGTTTGAGCTAAAATCCCCTATAATCTCTTATGATGTAAAATTATCTTCCCCATCTCTTTCAGATTTGCGCTCAGACGATAAGCGATTAGAAGACAAACTGCTCCAGCAGCACAAAATTAAATGTAGAAATATTGATATAGACATACTGAGGAAAATATCTCCTTTATTAAGATCTTGGGGCTGGGAAGCCCAAGTTTCATTAAGAAATGATGAGATAATAGGTGTTAACAATAAAAAGAGCAATAAACTGGGGCTAGCCATAGATCTGGGCACCACTACAATAGCTGGTTATTTGCTTGATATAAGCAGGGGCAAGATATTAGCTTCTAAAGGGAATATTAATCCCCAGATTAAGCTTGGGGAAGATATAGTTTCTAGAATAACATATGCAAATAAATCTTTAAAAAATGCCGAAAAATTAAAAAATACAGCATTAGATGCACTAAATCAGTTAATAGTTGATTTATGTAATGAATCTGGCACTAAATCTGCAGAAATCCTAGATTCTGTGATAGTGGGAAATACTGTAATGCATCATTTATTGCTTCAGCTTCCTATAAAACAATTAACTGTTTCCCCATTTACCCCTGCAGTAGGCCAGGCTTTAGATATAAAAGCGCGGGATGCAGGCTTGTATACTGCCCCAGGAGCATATGTACACTTCTTGCCAAATATCGCAGGCTTTGTAGGGGCAGACCATGTTTCCATGCTACTGGCAACAAAAGACATGTGGAAAGACGGGAGTTTGGTAATTGCATTGGATATAGGTACAAATACTGAAATATCATTGATAGAAAGTTGTAAAATAAGCAGCCTATCATGTGCCTCCGGCCCAGCTTTTGAGGGCGCTAATATCAAAAATGGCATGCGTGCTACAGATGGTGCTATAGAAAAAATAAAATTATTAAATGGGCATGTAGAATATGAAACTATTGGAGGCATGGAGCCAATTGGAATTTGCGGTTCAGGCATTTTGGATGCCGTATCAGAATTATATTTTGCTGGCATCATAAATAGCGGGGGAAAGATGAAAAAGAATAAAAAGACCAGGGAAAGTGATGGGCAAATGGAATTTGTCCTGGTGGATGCAGCCAAAAATAGTAATTCTAGGCCAATTACTATTACCCAGAAAGACATTAGGGAGGTACAGCTAGCCAAGGCAGCTATAAGTTCGGGCATAAATATTCTCCTGGGAAAAAGAGGATTCTCTAAGGAAAAAATTAAGAAAATTATTATAGCCGGCGCTTTTGGTAGCTATATAAATATAATGAGTGCTTTAAATATAGGCATGTTTCCTAAATTGCCCTTAAGTTGCTTCAAGCAGGTGGGCAATGCTGCCGGCATGGGAGCTAAATTAGCGCTACTTTCTAGCGGCAGGAGGCTTGAAGCAAAAGAGATAGCTTATGGGGCAGCATATATAGAATTAGCATCACATCCTAATTTCCAGGATATTTTTATGAAGAAAACATATTTAGGATAAAATGAAGTTAATGTATGGTATTTCATAT
>JAGYOJ010000037.1 GCA_018399435.1 Actinomycetota bacterium
AAAAGAGTTTATTATCTAAATCCTAATAATGCCTATGTGTGATTTTTGCTTAAAACATGGTGCTGGCGGTAAATGGTATCTCAATGCAAAGCACTATTCAAATAAAATTGTTGAAAAATACAATCTCCGTGACTTTCTTTTAGAACAGTATAAAAACTTTGAACAAATTTCAATTAGAAAACAAATGGGGTTTAATGCAGTTGGATTGGGCTATAAATTGCGTATTCCGGTAATAGGAAGAATAATAAAAAATAATGCGGAAAAACTTCTCCATAGCAAAAAAGCTCCCAGTAATCCCTTTAAGGCAGGAGGGCATATAGGCCAGGTTGTGCCTCTTGAAGACGGAATTGCAATATTGGAAAATTGCGCAACGGAGCCGATTATTGAAAAGAATTGCATGTGCAGATATATGACCAGAGGGATTAAAGAATCATGTTGCATTAACTTTGGCGTTATGTCAGAAATAATTGATAAACTACCCCGCTTTATACCCGATAAAGATAAATTCCATTTAACTAGGAAAGAAGCTGTCCAGCGTTTTACCCAGCATAATAGAAAAGGGTATATTGGAACAATTTGGTTTGGCCCTTATCCATACATAAATAACCTTTGCTCCTGCGAAAGCCCTGAATGTGCAGGCATTAGGCCACGGGTAGATTTTAATATTCTTTCAATATATAAAGCAGAATACGTTGCCCAAATATCAGAAGAAAAATGTATTGCATGCGGGGAGTGTGTTGAGCAATGCCCTTTTGGTGCAATTAAAATTGATAAGGAAAATAGAACTGTAAAAATAAATTTATTGGATTGTTATGGCTGTGGAGTTTGTAGGCATGCTTGTCCAAATGATGCAATCTACCTTACTCCAAGGGATTTAATCCCAGAAGTAGCCGGCAAATATTAACTGGATGAAAAAGAAGACTAAAATAACAATAGATTATTCAATTTGTGGAGACGGAAATGCTATTGATCCCAGAGAATGTTGCAAATGTCTCCGCATATGCGAACCTGCTGTATTTCTCCTTCACCAGACACCTGGTGCAGTTGAACCTGACCCGCTTAATCCACAGAAATGGAGAGTAACAGCTCTCTGGCTATCCCTTTGCACGCGCTGCCGAAAATGCGCACAAGTATGCCCAAAGAATGCCATAACTATAAAATAAAAATAGACTAATAAAATATTATGCAAAAAGATACAAATCATTTAAAAAAGTGCGTTTTCCAGAAGTGCCTTGTTATTGGAGGGGCTGGAATGTTAGGTTATGAAATCGTAAAGCAGCTCCTTAAAAAGAATAAGAAGGTACGGGTTTTAGATCTTGTTTCTACAAGAGATAGCCGTGTTGATGAGGTAATTGGAGATATAAGGAATCCTGAAGATGTAAGGAAGGCCTGTTCTGGAATGGATATTGTTTTCCAAACTGCAGCAGAAGTCTGGAAACCTGGAACCCCAAGCTATATTTACGAAGAAGTAAATATAGAAGGCAGTAAGGCGATAATTGATGCTTGCATGAAATATAATGTAGGCAAATTAGTCTACACATCTACAATGGATGTAGTGGTTGATGGGAAAAAACCCATAACCGATGGTGACGAATCCCTGCCTTATCCAAAAGTAATACCAAAAGACCCGTACTGTAGAACCAAATTAATTGCTGAAAAGGTGGTTTTAAAAGCTAATTGTTCCAGGCTTATGACATGTGCAATAAGGCCTGCCGGGATATATGGGCCCCGTGATAGATACCATATTGCCAATATCATAAAAGCGGTATCAAATGGCTCTAATTTTAAATTAGGCAATGGCTCTGCAAAATTTAGCCATGTTTATTCTGAAAATGCTGCACATGCCCATATACTTGCGGCAGAAAATTTAACCAATAATGTTGCTGGCAATTGTTATTTTATTACTGATTATGCTGCAAACAATCTCTTTGATTTTATGGAACCCTTCCTTAAAAGTTTAGGTTTAAAACCCCCTAAAAAAACTATACCCTATCCCATAGCCTATATTTTAGCTTGGCTAAATGAGAAAATTAATAACTCTTCTAATTTTAACAGATTTTCAGTTATACAAACCTGTGTTGACCATACATTTGTACATGATAAGGCTGCTAAAGATTTTGGATACAAGCCAATTGTTTCAAAAGAAGAGGCATTCAATAGAACTCTTGCCTGGTTTAAGGAAAATATTGATAATCACCTTGCCTATAAGGAAAAGGGTAAGGTTAAAAATAGCTTAAGGTAGTCATAAATATTTTATATGCAAAAAAATTATATTTATTTTCCATAAAAAAATTAAATTACTTCTGGACTTTATTTTAATATAATCCAAATTTTTATAATTTCTATTATTTTAAACCATCGATGGTAATTTTAAGATAAATTTTAACATAAAATGTTTTCAAAGTTACATAAATAAAAAACTATTATTATAGATTTGATATTAGTCTCAGATATCAGGTATGTAAAAAGAAATTATTGTAAAGACCAGCTAAGTTTAGCTCTTTTTTGACACTAAAAACATTTTCCCATTACGTTCATATTCTATTACCGGTTTAAACCTGAGATGCGTATTTCTTTGCAAAAATTCTTTAAGGGCGCGCTGCTGCCCTAATTCTTTTCCTTCAGTAAAGGAGTACCAGTCATCAAAGATAACTATAGTTTTATCATTAATTAAGCCTTCTAGCCAGACTAAAGCAGTATTGGTAGAAGAGTATAGATCACAATCCAGCATGACCACACCCGCAGCCCTGGCTCCTAGATCCTTTTTAAGCTGCTCGTCAAGTATATCTTCGTAAAAGCCTTCAATTAACTGTACTTTTTTAAAATCCACTCCATGTCTGCTTAGATTTTTTTCCACCTGTTTGCGGGTGCAGGCAAACTGTCCCTCAAAAAACCTGCCATCTGACTTGTCCGCGTCTTCTACCTCTGGCAAACCCTGGAATGAGTCAAAACCGTAAAAGCGGGTATCTCTAAGGCCCAGCTTTTTTGCAGTATGGTAAGCTTCGAAAAAAGTGTAACCCTTATATAGCCCAAACTCATAATAATCACCAATTGGTCCTCCGGAATGTAGTTCCTCCGCTAGCCTGAATGCTTCTTTAATAGCGCCTGGCGCACCAGCGCTTAGTGATTTAAACCCAAAGTTCATAGCATGATATATGCGCGACCCTATCCTAAAAAGCGGCGGGCAATGCCTCAGTATTGATTCTATCTTTCCCTTTATAGCCATGACTAAATCCCTTTTATTTTTTATTATAAATTAAATTTATCTTTAATGCGTTTTGGCAATTTGCCATTAAGATATCCATTTTCAATATACCATTTTGCTGTATATGCCAATCCTTGTTCCAAATCAATATTGGGTTTAAAACCCAGCTCGCTTTTAGCACGGGTACCTGTAAAAGCCCTATTTTTGTAAAAAAAGTCCAGGCGTCGGCGATAAAGTGGGGGCTCTAGGCCAAAAGGCCGGTAAAGCACTTCACATATTATTGCTAATAATTTCAAAGGGGCAAGCGGCAGCTTACCTTTTGGCAGTTCTTTGCCTATTACAGTAGCAATTAATTTTGATAATTCCTCTATTGTAGTATACCTTGGCCCAGACAAAATATAAGTACGGCCAATAGCCTCAGGTTTTTCTGAACAAAGCAGCACCCCTTCTATTAAATCATCAATATATATCAGGTGGTATAATACTTTCCCTGATCCTAACATCCTAAACCACCCACGGTTAATACTCTTAAACAATTTAAGAAACCTCATATCTCCGGGCCCATAAACTCCCACCGGCCGGAAGATGGTTGCAGGCAAACCTCTCTCAATAGCCTTGCGTACAAGCAATTCTCCTTCCAGCTTGGTCCTCTGGTAAACATCATCGGCAGCAAAAGTCGCTTCTTCATCAGCAGGAACTGAATTTATGTCACCATGTACTCCAACAGTGCTGCAATGTACAAGCCTTTTTACGCCAAACTTTTCAGCTGCATTGATAATATTGCGCGTGCCTTCAACATTAACTTCTTTATAAATTTTATCTGGATATTTAGCAGAACGGTACAATGCTGCAATGTGATAGATAGTTTTTACTCCTTGAACTGCTGCCTCTACGTCAGAGCTGTGAATTAGGTTACCTTCAACTAATTTAACGCCTTGCTTTTCTAAATGTTCTGCCCTTTTCCTGCTACGGACTAAAGCAATTACATTATAATCTCTTTTAACCAAAGTTTGGGCTAGATGGTTTCCAATGAACCCGGTGGCACCAGTTACCATAACCGTTTTATTTCTAAATTTAGTAGCCAAAAGTTTTTTCCTTCATTTATTAATATTAATATTAAAATACATTCAAATAAAATTATAGAGAAGCCTTGGCAAAAATAAACATTACTTATAATTGCTGGCATAATATAGTAATCAGGGGCTGCATATATCATACAATATATTTGTTGCCTATTTTTTATAAATTAAAAATTACTCTATTTTCTCTGTGGCTTTCTATTGCTTTTATAAAGTTCCCTAAATTTACTATGCAAATTTTATATATAATTCCTAAAATTTTCAACCAATATCCATTATTTATTTAAAACTTACAATATTGTTATCCAAATTAATCCATGATTTAGTAATATTTAAAAACTTATATAGCTATGTGATTATAATAGGTTTATATCTCAAAAGTATGTTACTCGATATTAATTTAAAAATGTCTTTGGCCCTAGCCAACAGAAAAAAAATAATATTTTCTTTAATATTTAATCCTACTTATTTTTACAGTGAAAAAAACCTTGGTTTAGAGATTTATAACTTTTATTTTACATTACTAAAAATTTGGTTAATATTTATTAAGCCTTTCACTTTATTTCTTCTAATTTTATAGGATACTTCCCGTACATTTTTAAAGCTTTTAGCATTGCGACATAATTTTCAGGCTTAACTCCAGAGTGAATTGAATTGCTTGAAGATAATATATATCCATAACCGGGCCCTCCATCTCTTATACATTTCTTTGTTTCAATAATAACATCTTCTATGCTACTAAAAGATAATGTCTGTGCACAGTCTACATTGCCTTTTATAGCAATCCTATGGCCATATTTTTCTTTAACCTCCTTAATTCTCATTCCCGCTACAGGATCAATAGGATCTATACAATCTATGCCAGTGTTTACAATATCATCCAAAATGGGCCATATATATCCATCTGTGTGTTTTATTACCAATAAGCCTAATTCTTTGAATCCCTTAATTATTTTTTTAAGCCCTGGCAAAAATAACCTTTTAAATGATCCTGGCGATATTAGTAGGCCTTTGTCATAAGCATAGTCATCACCAGTAAAAATTATTTTAATACCTTTGCTAACAGCAATTCTTGCAAGTTCTAAATTTATATTTATTGAAAGATCAATAAGTTCATTAATTAATTTTGGGTTACTGGCTATATTCATAAATAGATTTTCATAACCCAATAAATTTCTAGGTATTGAAAATACGTCATTAAGGTGGAGAATTATTGCTTTTTTATTTTTATGTTTTTCAATAATTTTTTCTATTTTTTTGAACCTGGAAGGTTTTTTAGGATCAGGCGGATCATATTTTTTAAGATCCCTTTCGTTTTTTATACAGCCCTCCGAAACAGAATGTTCCTCTGCAGTGAACTTTATAATATTGCCCCATTCATCCTTATAAACATTTTCAGAAATTTTCTCTTTATCATATTCTACAGAAACAATTATTGCATCTATGTCCCATTCATAAATAAAATCTTCTAGACTAAACCCGGGATTAATTAAATTAATCACTTTAGAATCTATGCTCCATTCAAATGAAGGTATCCTGTCCACTTCCTGCCTTTGCAATGCCTTAATGACTCTTTTTTCTGATTTCAAATAAACCCTCCGTTTGTATAGTTTTAACTTATTTTATTTAGTTTTTTGAAAGTATTCCTAAATTGTTTTAAACTTTGCGAATATAATTTAACATATTCTTCATAAATTTTATTATTTTCCTTATCTGGATAATAAGTTTTTATAGGCTTGGTAAATTTTGATGCAGTCTTATCTAAATCTTTGTATAAACCAATTGCCTTTCCTGCTATTAAAACACCTCCTAATAATGTTAAATCGTTTCTATTTAACTGTACATATTCCAAATCTGTAACATCGCTCTTTATTTGGTTCCAAAGGTCAGACTTAGCTCCACCACCAATAACCCTTACTTTTTTAAATTTCAGATCTGGATGGCTTTTCCCCATTGCTTTAATTACTAATCCGAATTCATATGCAAAACTTTCTAAAAGTGACTTATAAAAATGTTCTTTTTTATGGTTCCATGTATGGCCAATCCATAACCCTTTAGTGTCCGAATCTACCTGGTAACCCCTTCCTCCAAGATGGCCAAAACACAGTAATTTATCTGAACCTGGAGAAATATCTTTACACTTTTCATCTAATACTTTGAAAGGAGATATATTATTTTTTTCTGCAATTTCGATTTCTTCTTTTGCGAAAGTATTTTTAAACCATTCATGTGCAATCCCTGAACCTAATATGAAAAAACTAGATAAATATTGACCATTTATAACTGAAGGGATATTTTCAAGCATCTTATTAGATTTATCGGGGATAAATTCTTTAACACATAAAGAAAATGCAGAAAAGGATGCTGCTTCATCTATTAGCATTCCAGGCTTTGTTATCCCTGCACCTAGCGCTCCTATCGGCTTATCGCCTGCACCTGCAACTACTGGTATTCCGCTAATTAAATTACATTTTTGGGAAACTTTTTTATTTAATTTGCCAATAATTTTTAATGGACTTACTATTTCCGGTAACAAATCCATGTTTATATTAAAATAATCACAAATATCCTTAGACCACGTTTTATTAATGATATTGGCAATTCCGCTCATCTGCAGGTATGTATAGTCGACAAATGCATCTTCAATAAGCAAATCACACATTTTTGAAGCAATAAACCCTGAAAGAAAAATAAATTTAGAAACTTTTTTATATATTGCAGGATATTCATTTTTCCACCAGAGTAGTTTTGGCACAAATGATGGGAAATTTGTTCCAGATAATTCTAATATTTTAGAACCATAACTATCAACCATATTTTTCCCATATTTATAAGAACGTGTATCGGATACAATAGACCAATCAGCAATTACATCCCAATTATTATCTACCCCCATTGCTCCGCCCATTGCTCCCGAAAAGCTAATAGCTTCTACCTTTAAATTATTGTTCTTTTGAATAATGCTTTTAATGGAATCAATAATTATACTTAAAATTTTTTCACTACTTTGTATGAATACTCCAGGCCTTGGATATTCACCTGGACATTTGACTGTTAGGGAATCAATTACTTCTCCATCAAAATTATAAAGACCTAGTTTTATATTGCTAACACCAATATCTATTGCCAAAAAACATTGCTTTATCATTAATTTCCCTCCAATAAGAAATTAAAAAAATATAGATATAATTTTTACAGTAAAAAAATAATATATTAATATCCCTATATAAAAACCGCCTAAATATAATAGGGACCCAACTCTTCCTTGCCCAGCCATCACGTGTTGCCTTAAAGGACATCCGCCTGCTAGCGTTGAAAAAAGCCCTAAACCAAATCCCCCTATAAAACTTATTAAGCCAAACTTGCTAAATACTGCTTCTATTATTCTCGGGTATTCTGTTAACCTTACATCAGTATATTGCTGTAAAAAGGGGAATATCCTCCCTATAAGATAAAGAATCCAGATAGTAAGCCAGGCCGAAGCAAAAAATGAAATAGCCCCCTTCAGCAATTCTTTATCCCTTATAAGGAGCAAATCCCTGAAGCCACCTATAAAACACATTCTAGACCTTTGGCCTAAAAAACCCGCAACTAGGCCTATAAAAAGACTTCCAATTACTAATAACATAATATACTAAAAACTTTTTTTTAGAAAAATTACACCAACAAAAATACCGCCCAGTAGACCAATTATGGAAATTAATGCAAAAGGATCGCCAAAAGCAAATCTAAGCACCAATCTAGTTGGGCAACTAATTATTATAAGCCCAAAATTAGAAACCAAAATTCCCATAAAAAACATTTTTATAAGATTTTCAGTCTTAATAAACCTGTATTCTTTATTAAGCTTAGATGAAATAAGAGATCCCAAGAAAATACCTATTGTTGTCAATAAAGGTAAAACTATAGTCGCTTCAGCTGAATCAAGTTCATAAGAGAAGATTAATTTACTCAACCAGTTAAGCAAATCTCTTGCATGGCAAACTGTACAAATCCCATATGCCTGTGGCGGCTGTATCCTAAATAATGTTTGTGCTAAAACTGCTAAAACCCCTACTACTATACCAAAGAAAATAGGTGTTGAAAGAAAGCTATGCTTAGCTTGTCTTTTATTATATTTAACCATATCTTACCTAAAGCCATTTTGATATTTTTTTAGCTTCAGGATAATAATGAAAATCTTCGTATACAAAATTTTTTTCATCAAATAACTTCTTTATTTCATCTTTTTTTTTGAAATCAAAACATAATGCAACACCACAATTAGGACTTATTTCGCGGGGCCCTGGTATTAACAATGTCTTATATCCATTTTTTTTTAAAAATTTCTCTGCCTTCATTACTTGCTGTGATGAAAAAAAAGTAATTACGCCTTCCATTATTCTATCCTACTAATTTCTTTTATTTTTTCTATTGCATAATCTATTTGTTTTAAATTATTAAAATAACTAAAACTAAACCTAATAGTCCCGTTTGGGAAAGTTCCAATTACTTTATGGGCATTAGGATTACAATGTAAACCAATCCTACACATAATAGAATATTTTTTGTCTAATATTAATCCAGCCGCGGAAGGGCTTAGGTTTTTTAAATTAAAAGAGATTAAGCTTGCCTGTTTTTCTGCTTCTTTAGTCCCATATAATTCTATTCTTTTTATTTTCGATGCTTCTTCTATAAACCTTGTAATTAAATTTTTTTCATGCTCCCTTATTTTATCAACTCCCATCTTTAATAAATAATTTACCGATGCTTTAAGGGCTGCTAAGCCAAGAACATTCATAGTACCACTTTCCAGGCTATCTGGCAGAAAATTAGGTTGTGTATCTTCATCAGATTTACTCCCGGTGCCACCAAAAACTAGGGGTTTAAGACTAACATCTTTTCCTATGCAAAGCCCCCCTGTACCAGTTGGCCCCAACATAGCCTTATGTCCGGTAAACGCTATAATACAATTCTTGTATTTTCCTAAATTTATTCCTATAGGAACTGATCCAGCTGTTTGGGCACAATCTATCACAAAAGGTATATTTTTCTTAAATGTTAAATTAGCAATTTCTTCAATTGGCAGAATTGTCCCAATTACATTAGAGGCGTGGGTTAATATAACCATTTTAGTATTTTTAACTATGCTATTTTTAATGTCATGAATATCTAATTCTCCAAATCTATTGCATTTAACTATTGTAATTTTTAAACCCTTTTTCTCTAAAAATCTTAATGGCCTCATAACAGAATTATGCTCGGAATTTGTAGTAATGACATGATCCCCAGCTTTTAGAAGGCTAAAAATACATATATTTAAAGACTCGGTAATATTCTTTGTAAAAATTATTCTAGAAGTATCATCATAATTAAAAAATTTTCCAACAGTTTCCCTGGTCTCCTCAATTAACCTACTAGCTGCAATAGACATTCTATGTCCCGATCTCCCAGGGCTGCCCCCAATTTCATTTAAAAAATATTTTAAATTATTTAAAACACATTCTGGCTTAGGCCAGGTTGTTGCTGAATTATCAAAATAATAGATATTTTTTTTCATAATTTAATGCTCTTTTTTCACATCAAAATCTATATCAACCAACCATTGTTCCCTGTGGATTACTTTTAAATCTTCTGGAACCCCAGGTACTATTACCATCCATTTTTCGCCATTCCAGAAAAAAGGTAGTTGCTTTTCCCAATCTACTATTGAACAACTGCCAATTGTATACCCCTTTATGGTTGCTATATTTATTTTTTCAATTTTTTTACTTATAGTAATATCTTCTAAAATTATTGATTCCTTTTTATATAATTTATTAAATTTTTCTAAACCAATTTTGCTAATCTCCACTACTTCTAAGGAATTAAAATGTATTCTC
>JAGYOJ010000038.1 GCA_018399435.1 Actinomycetota bacterium
GGTTGAGATTAATAACTTATTTGATAAAGAATATGAAGTTGTAAATGATACTGGGATTTGGAGTAGATACCCTTTACTAACTGAAGATTTTAAGCTGTGGTTGCCAATCTTAACTATTGCAATAGCTGTTTCAATAGTTGGAAATATCATATTGATTATTTCAGATAAATATTATTTAAGGCAAATAATAAATTTTATTAGTAATATTTTCGGCATAGCTGCAGTAGCAACATTGCTCTCATTGTTCCCTTTTGATTTTTCAGTAATACCAAATACAGAGTTAACTAAAATACTAATCCCAATAGTTACTATTGCATTAATTTTTATAATATTAGGTTTGGCAGTGGGAACTATAGTAAGTTTAATAAAATTAATCGTTTATACTGCTAAAAAAAGAGCGTGAGGAGATTACTTTATGGATGAGAAGGAAAAATACAAAATAGCAAAACAAAGGCTGGAAGATATAAAAGGTTTTTATAGTCATCTTATCTCTTATATCATTGTTATTATAGTATTAATGATTATAAATTTAGTAAGCTCTCCACGATTTTTGTGGTTTGCAATTGTTGCAGGCGCGTGGGGGTTTGGGTTATTCTGGCATGCAATGGGAGTATTTGTTTTCAATAAGGGAGCTAAAAAGAGCTGGGAAAAAAGAAAGATAAAGGAATTAATGGATAAAATGGAAGATGATTAGATATCAATGAAATTTTGGATAAACTTATATACCTACAAATGAATTGGATAAATTAAAAAATAGGATTATAAATTGTAAAAGATGTAGGCTTAGTGAAAATAGTAAAAGGCCTCTACCGGGGGAAGGAGCAATTAGCTCAAAAATAATGTTAATTACACTTTCTCCAAGCAAGCATGATGATGAAAGGCAAAAGGTATTAGCTGGGAAAGATGGAAGGATTTTAGATAAATTATTTAAAAGTATTGGCATTAATAGAAATTTTTTTTATATTACAAATTTATTAAAATGTGTGCTTTTAATTAAAAATCCAAAAGAAGAGCAAGTATTAAAATGCATGCCTTTTCTGGAGGAAGAAATAAAGATTATAAGGCCTTCTGTATTAGTTCCAATAGGGGAGTATGTTTGGAAATATATTTTTAGAAAATATGGGATTAAACTTACCTATAAAAGCAAAGAAGAAATAATAGGGAACCTTGTGATGGTTAAAAATATTAAGATTTTGCCATTAAGAAGCCTTGATTTAACCTCTGGCAATAAAGAATTACTGGCCGAATATTATAAGTTAAAGGTGCTTTTAAAAGAATGTAAGTGGTTTTCTGTTTGCCCGATGAAAAGATTCTATGAGCAGGGTAAATTGGATAAGAAATGGATAGAAAAATATTGTAAAGGCGATTGGTCTTCATGTGTAAGATACAGGATGGAAGAAAGAGGTGAATATCATCCTGATTCTATGCTGCCAGACGGTACAATAAGAAAATAATTAAAAAAATAATAAAATGTTTTTAGGCGTTGATGGCTGTAAAGGTGGATGGTTTTCTACAATATTTAATAATAACAGCTGGCAAGTAAATCTTTACAAAAATTTGGATAGCCTTTGGGCCAAAAATAAAAAGGCTAAACTAATATTAATAGATATGCCTGTTTTTTTATTAAACTGCGGTGTTAGAAGATGTGATAAATTAGCCAGAAAATTATTAGATAAGAAGAGAAAGTCAAGCATTTTTAATGCTCCTTCAAAGAAAGCTATGGAGGCTAGCAATTATAAGGAAGCTAGCCTTTTAAATTTTAGATATACTGGCAAAAAATTAAGTAAACAGACCTGGAATTTAATTCCTAAGATAAGGGAAATTGATAAAGTTATTAAGAAATATCCAGGCATAATTGGTATTGTAAAGGAATCCCATCCTGAATTATGCTTTAAGTCTTTTTCAGGCAGAATAAAATACAGCAAGAAAAATGTTTTAGGTAAAGAAGAGAGGCTAGAAATATTGACAAATATAGACCCTGATTCTAAAAATATTTTTGATTATTCAATCAAAAACTTCAAAAGGCAAGATGTTCTCTATGATGATATCTTAGATTCAATAATTTTGTCTATTACTGCTAAATTTGGTTATGGGAAATTATCTAGGATACCCGAAACTCCGCAATATAATGAATTATGCCAAAAAGCAGAAACTGTTTACTTTTCTAAAAAAGCTTTAATCTGATTATTAATATTAGAAATTTTAGATTCCAGCTCTTTTATTTTTTCATAATATTTTTCCCTCTCCTCTTTGGAGGACATGTCTGCTTTTTTTAAAGCTTCTATTATTTTTTCCTCAATTTTTTCTGCTTGGTCAATTAAATAAATTAAATCATTATAAGACAATTTTTGTTCATCCAATAGATTACCTCCTATGATCTGCTATACCTTGCCATCAATTCTGCTTTTGCAATAGTGTGGTTATCAATTTCGGGTTGAAGTTGGTTTATATCCGAAGAAGGATCTAAATTCAATTTAGTATCCAAAGCATAAATTCTAAAAAAGTATCTGTGGCTGCCTGATGGGGGGCAGGGGCCTCCATAACCAGGTTTACCAAAGTCTGTAACGCCTTCAACTGCTTTCTCTAATTTTTCATTTTCGGCTATTTCTTTAGTTTCCGGATTAATATTCCAAACAATCCAATGTATCCATGTTTTAGATGGAGCATCTGGATCATCGGCTACCAATGCCAGGCTAACCGCATCCTTAGGCACATCAACAAATTCTAAGGGAGGATTTATATCCTCGCCGTCACAAGTATATTTTTTTGGAATATTCCCATTGTTTTTAAATGCTTTACTTTTAATTTGCATTATTTGTCCTTTCTCTTTTTAAATATTTTCTATCGTGGCCTGATTTTTATAAAAATCTTTCCATGGGTCCTTTTTCTGGCCCAACCTTTTAAAGATATTTTTGATATTATAGGTTTGTGAATTAAGTTTTTTATTATTCAGTTCCTCCCAGCTAATGGGGGTAGCAATGGGGGCTCCAGGAATTATTCTAAGCGAATATGGCGAAACACTGGTTTGGCCAAATGAATTTCTAAGATAATCTAAAAATAACCTTCCCTCTCTTTTATTTTTATATTGTTCTATGGTTAATTTATCTGGATATTTTTCTGACAATTCCTTTGCAATATTTTTAGCTTTTTCCCTTACATCTTTAAAATTTTTTTTAGGTTTTAAAGGGACTATAATATGTAAGCCTTTGGAGCCTGTTGTCATTATATATGTTTGAACAGATTTCTTATCAAAGTATTCTTTTAATTTTCTTGCACCATAAATTACAGATTCAAAACCTTTATTTGAAGGCGGGTCTAGGTCAAAAATTAGCTTATCTGGCTTTTTTATATTATCAACCTTGCTTAGCCAAATATGAAATGTCAACACAGCTTGCCCTGCAAGGTAAACTAAAGTTTCTATATTATTGCATATTGCATGCGTTACTTTACCGCCTTCTCTTTTTTCTACTTCAATTCTATTTATCCAATCCGGAAAGTAATCTGATATATCCTGTTGATAAAAATTTTCACCTTGCGCTCCATCTGGTGCCCTATGCATATTAAGCGGCCTATCTTTTGCATGCACAATCATTATTTTTGCTATTTTAGAGTAATAATTTACTACATCCTTCTTGGTTATTTTCATATCAGGATAAAACAGTTTATCTGGGTTTGATATTTTTATCTTTCTATTCCTTATCTTGTATATTTTTTGGTTCATTCTTCTTTTACTACGTCCTTTGGATTTTTGTCTTCCCTTAATCCTTTATAGCGGGGATGCCTTAATTTATTATGCTTTGTCCATTCTGTAAATCCGACTTCACATACCAGGCGGGGTTCTAACCAATGGACTTCCTCCGTTCCTATATCAACCGATTTATCTAGAGGCGTGCTGTCAATTTTAATTTTATTAAATTTATTTTTTAAAAATTTTAGGCTCTCATCATCAAATCCGGTGCCAACTTCTCCCGCATAGCGCAATTTTCCGTTTTTATAGTATCCTAACAACAAGGCACCAAAGCCAACTCGTGATCCTTTGGGGTCAGTATAACCAATTATAATAAATTCCTGTTGTTTAACACATTTAAACTTTAGCCATTTTTTTGACCTGCTATGCACATAATTGCTTTTAGAGTACTTTGCAATTATTCCTTCCCAGCCTTTTTTGCATGCTTCTTTATAATATTTTAGCCCATTTTTTCTTCTGTAGTTTAAATATCTTATTGGGTCTTTAAATTTCAATGACTTTTTTAAAATTTGTTTTCTTGATATAAGGTTCAATTTACTAAGGTCAAAACCATTAAAAAAAATTATATCGAATATATAATAATATATTTTTACCTTTGATTTTTTTGCCTCTTCCCTAGTAGACACATGGATCCTTTCCTGCAGCTTTTCAAAGCTGGTTAATTTTTTATCAAATGCAACTATTTCTCCATCTAAAACAAAATTAAGATCTGTTTTTTTAAAAAAATTTATTATTTCAGGATATCTAAAGTTTAATGTTTTCTCATTTCTAGACATAATACTTATATCTTTATTTTTAGAGAAAATTAAAGCTCTTTCTCCGTCTAACTTTCTCTCATATATCCAAGATTCATCATTAAAATAATCATGCGTTAATGTAGCAAGCATAGGATTAAAGAACCCGGGCTAGGATTTTTTAGAAATTTTAGCATATTCATTTTTAGATAAAATATTTTTTAAGAAATTCATTTTCCCTTTATATTAATTCTCTTTTTTTAGTTTAGGATTGTTTTATTCTTTTAACAAGAAGGCAAAATTTTGAATGGAGATAAGTTAAAATTTTATGGGGAGGGATGAGTTGTTAAAATCAATCTTTTTCTAAATCTTCTATGTTCTTATTACTAATTACAGATCTCGGTTCAGACTTTACCGGGTTTCTTCTGGCATCTGCGTACTTGTCTTTCATTTTTATAAATAACCAGCGCTGATTTTTATCGCTCTTTTTTCCTGTTTTTAACAAAACATAAGCGCCCTTTAGCTTTTTGCCTTCGATAAAAATCTCTAATTTCCCTTTTTCAAGAGACTTTTCTAAAGAGATATCATCTTTTAGGTTTCTATAAGTGCCTGTATCCCAGACTATAACAGAGCCTGCTCCATATTCTCCTTCAGGAATTATTCCTTCAAAATTTGCATAATCTATGGGATGGTCCTCAGTAGGAAGGGCTAATTTCTTTTGGGAAGGGTCTGTTGAAGGCCCTTTTGGTATAGCCCATGATTTAAGGACGCCATTTAATTCTAATCTTAAATCATAATGGAGATTGGAAGCATTATGTTTTTGTATAACATAAATTAAACTCTTTTGCTTTTTCTTTTTTATTGTAGCCTTGGGTTCTTTTGTTTTTTTAAAATCTCTTTTATTTTTATATTCTTCTAAATTATTCATAATATTAAATTTTTTTAAGGTTCAAGGCAATTTGCAATTTTAGCAATTTAAAAAATAATTAAAAAAACCCCAAGTTATCTTTTGCCTTACTTACGTTTAGGCTACTCAACATCTTGGGGCCTACCTTAGAACTTTTCTTAGGATTTTCTTAAATTTTAGTTTACTGATGTTGCTTTTCAGTAACAAGTTCAACTATTTTAAGAAGTTGCCTCCTTTTCTAAGGCAATATTTAATTTACCAAAAATAGAATTGAAAGTCAATAGAAATATTTTTATTTTGTAGTAGTTCAGTGATATTGTCATAAAGATTTTTATTTTTACTAAATTTGACTTTTTAAAATATTAGAATTTCATAATCTAATTTTTAGTGAATTGAAAGTTGGAATTAAAAATGATAGCTTAATATAAAACGGTTTATATAGCTGTTTTTGGGAATGTAGTATTTGGCAAAAATATTAATGAAATTTTTAAATTATGGCAGAAGAACGAGGAGGAACTAATGAAGAAATTAATTTTTGTATTCTTAATTATTTCTACAGTCTTTTTGTTGTTAGCAGGGTGTGGAAATGGAAAAACCCAAGAGCAAACCACAATTGACATTTCAGAAATCGAAACTCAAAGTATTGGCGAAGAAGTAGTTGTTGGAGACGTAATATGGAAAGTCAATTAGGTTGAAAATTTAGGAAATCAGATAAAAGCAACAACAGGTTATTCATTGGAGGCAGAAGAAGGAAAATTTATTAATATAGAATTTGAGGTTTTAAATAATAGTACGGAGACAGCAAGAATATTTGATCTTAAGGTAATTGATGGGGAGGCAAGAACTTTTACAATTTGTGTTGAAGCATATTCGGTTTTACCTCCCTTTGCTGAAGATGCATGTACTTTAGCTGAGTTAATTCCTGGAGCAAAAAGAACTTTTAGTACAACTTTTGATGTTGCTACTGATTCTGAGGAATTAGTATTGGAGGTTACAGGTTTAGAGCTACCGCCACAAAATAAGAAATATATTGATTTAGATATTTAATAAATGAAAGTAAAGGGGGCAATATGCCAGAAATTAATGATTTAATAAAAAGTGCTGATTGGAAGAAAGAAAAACACGTGCCAGTAATAGACATAGAAGGGTCTCCTTCTAAAGAAAAATTAATTAAAGTAAATGTTGGAGTAGGAAAAGAGGTTTCCCATCCTAATACCACTGAACACCACATTAGCTGGATATCACTTTTTTTCTTGCCTGAGGGAGAAAGTGCTCCTATCCAGATAGGGGATATTACTTTCGCAGCCCACGGCAGCTCTCCAAAAGGGGCTGACACCAGCACGGTTTATAGCCACCACCAGGGAGCTTTTGTGTTTAAGACAGAAAAGCCAGGAACATTGCTTGCTTCTTCATATTGTAATATTCACGGATTGTGGCAGGGATCTAGGGAATTAACACTAGAATAATTTAAAAGATAATGGGCATATGTACATATGCCCATTAAATTCTTCAATTTTAATAAAATATATTTTATTATGTTTATTAATTCGCAAACTTAAAGGGATTTTAAACAAGATGGCAATATTAAAAAATATATTACAATCTATTGGGAATACACCACTATCAAAATTGAACAAAATAAATAAAAATATTTTTGCAAAGCTAGAATATTTTAATCCCGGAGGGAGTATAAAAGACAGGATAGCCTATAGCATGATAGCAGATGCTGAAAATAAGGCCCTGATAAAACCAAATATATCTACAATAATTGAACCAACTAGCGGAAATACTGGAATCGGCTTAGCATTAGTTTGCGCTGTAAGGGGCTATAAATTGATTTTAACCATGCCGGAGAGCATGAGTTTAGAGAGAAGAAAAATTCTGAAGGCATTGGGTGCAAATATTATCTTAACTTCATCCGGCAAAGGGATGCAAGGTTCCATTGATAAAGCTAAAGAGCTAAAAAATAGCTTAAAAAATTCTTATATTCCCCAGCAATTTAAAAACCCTGCAAATCCAGCAATACATGAAAAAACCACTGCTGTTGAAATATGGGATGCTTTAGAAGGAAATATAGATATACTGGTTGCCGGTGTTGGCACTGGTGGCACTATAACGGGCTGTGCAAGATGCTTAAAAAGAAAAAAAGAAGTTATTATTGTGGCTGTTGAACCTTATGGTTCACCTGTTTTATCCGGCGGCAAGCCAGGGTCCCATAAAATACAGGGAATTGGTGCGGGTTTTATACCTGAAGTTTTAAACCTAGCCCTTATTGACGAAATAGTAAAAGTTAAAAATGAAGATGCGGTTAATGAGAGCAGGGAGTTAGGCATGAAGGAAGGTATTTTTGTAGGAATTTCTTCTGGGGCTGCTCTTTGGGCAGCTAAAGAAATAAGCAAGAAAAGGCCTAATAAAAATATTGTTGTAATTTTTCCCGATGGTGCGGAGAGATATTTAAGTACAGATTTATTTAATAATAATTCCGCCACCAAGTAAAATGTCTTTATTGTAAAATACTGCAGACTGTCCAGGTGTTATTGCTAGTTGGGTCTCATCAAATTCAACAAAGCCTTTAGAATCAATTATTTTAACAGCCCCCTTTGCCGGTTTTGTATTATATCTAATTTTTATTTCAGCTTTAAATTTATCTGCGGGAGGAGAGCCGGTAGTAAAATTTAACTTTTTTACAATCAAATTTTTTTGGTACAACTCTTTTTTTTTACCAACTATAATTATATTTTTTTTAGGCAAAATATCTTTAACATATAAAGGTTTTGCGTGGCTTATGCCCAGCCCTTTTCTTTGGCCAATAGTATAAAAAGGATAGCCTTTATGTGCGCCTAAAATTTCTCCTTTTGTATTTAGAATTTTTCCTTTAGTTATATTATTTTTTTTATCTATTAAATTATGGTAATTTTTTGCTTGTATAAAACATACATCTTGGCTTTCAAGCCTATTTTTTAAGAAAGGGAATAGTTTTTTACCCATTTTTTTAATTTCTTTTTTATGATAAGTGCCCAATGGGCAAAGCATATGTTTAAGCTGGTTTTGGGTTAACCTCCATAACATATAGCTTTGGTCTTTAGTTAAATCAATGCCTTTTTTAATAATATAATGAGAGTTTTGTTTAGCTATTTTACAATAGTGGCCACTTGCAATATAATTTGCCCCTAAAATTTTAGCTTTTTCTAATAAGGTTCCGAATTTTATAAATTTATTACAATCAACACAAGGATTCGGGGTTCTGCCTATTAAATATTCCTTATAGAATTTATCAATAATTATCTTCTTAAATTGGTCTACTAAATTAATTACGAAATGGGGGATATCCAATAAAGAACAAACCCTCTTTGCATAATTAATATCATCAAGATTAAAATTTCCAGGCAATACCTTAAATGTAATTCCTATGGGGCTATAGCCGGAATCCTTAATGATTTTTGCAGTAACTGAGCTATCAATGCCTCCACTCATGGATACGGCAACAGTATTTTTATTTAGCTTGCATATGGGCTCTTCTATTTTTAATAGATAATCTGAAATCAAATTATGCAGGGCATCCAAAGGTGAGTATAGGGATTTATCCTTTTTGTACAATTTGCCAAAAAATTTCTTAATGTAGGCATCATTTATTTTTGCCGCATAAAAGATATCTTTTCCTTTTATTTCTGAGATCAAATAGTTTGTTAAAGCTTTAATGGCTTGTGAGCTGTTAGTAGAAAATTTAATATCTTCAATTTTATCTTTATTTATTCTTGCACTTAATTTAACTAAATTTTTATCTGGAGAACCAGAGAATCCTTTAGCATTAGCCTTTTCAATTTTTCCAGTATTTTGCTGGGAATTTGCATATTTTTTGATTTTTTTTTGTGGAATACTCATTTTTATTTTATATCTTTTAAGGGTTATTATATTATATTATATATAAAAGTTTGTAATTTTAATATATTAAAAGGAATGGCTAAAATAAATTCCAGGGCAATCAAGAATGAGAAATTTTACTACAATAATCTTTTCCATGATTACATTTTTAATTTTAGCAAACTAAATGATTTTTATAATTATGATTACAGAAATATTAGCAGCTTTAATAGCAGGGCATTAAAAATAGAAAAAAGCTATAGTCCCAGAAACAGGGCTAAGGTAATAGATATTTTAAGAAATTATAATTTGAATTTTAATTGTGGGGCGGAAACAGTAAAAAATATAGAAAAATTGAAAAATGATAACTCTGCAATTATTATTGGCGGGCATCAGCCCATCATTTATACAGGGCCTTTGTTTTTAATATATAAGGTTTTAACAATAATTAAATTATCTTCACATATTGAAAATACCCTTAATATACCAATCGTGCCCTGTTTTTGGAATGCTTCTGATGATAGTAATGTAGCCGAAATAAGCAGCATGAAATTATTAAATAAAAAGATAGAA
Organism: Actinomycetota bacterium; assembly: GCA_018399435.1. Classification (GTDB taxonomy): domain Bacteria; phylum Actinomycetota; class Humimicrobiia; order Humimicrobiales; family Humimicrobiaceae; genus M55B165. Next base: position 9,824 of record JAGYOJ010000038.1, read on the forward strand.
GAAATCAAATTGCCTTTTGAGAAGGATAAAAGATTTTCTGAATTGTATTGCAGTAAGGGCCAGATATTAGAATTTATAGAAAAAATAGAAGGCTGTTTATATGATACGGATTTTAGAAAAAAAGTTATTGATTTTTTTAATAACTTGTCAAATTTAGATTACCG
>JAGYOJ010000039.1 GCA_018399435.1 Actinomycetota bacterium
CTAAAAAAAAACAGAAGTAATTGATTTATCTAAAAAGTTGAAGGAAATTCTTAAGCAAAATAAGGGATGGTATCTTAATATTTTAAATTTTTACAAACTGTATACCAGCTAAACATTTTGATAAAATATAATCAATAAAATTTATTTTAAAAAAATAGTTGTAATTATGGCTTATGCAAAACCCAAAATTTCAATAATTGGATGCGGAAATGTAGGTATGAGATATGCATGCGCCCTTATAATAAAAGGGCTGGCAAGGCATATAGTTTTAGTAGATGTAGACAGAGAAAAGGCTGAGGGTGAAATGATGGACCTAACACATGCTTCAGCTTATACTTCCCCTGTAGATATAATTGCTGGAAACTACAGCGACACAAAAGGGTCTGACTTAGTAGTTATTACAGCAGGCAAGCACCAAAAAAAAGGCGAAAGCAGGATAGATTTAGCCAAAGCAAATATTGATATTTTTAAAAAAATAATTCCTTCTATTATGGAAAATTCACCAGATTCAATAATACTTATTGTAAGCAATCCTGTAGACATACTATCTTATGCCGCTTATAAGATATCATCTAAACCATCAAGGGAGGTTTTTGGTTCGGGAACTACTCTTGATACTGCAAGGCTAAAATCAGAAATAGCAAAGCATTGCGAGATATATTCACAAAACATACATGCTTATATTCTGGGGGAACATGGGGACAGTGAAGTGCCTATCTGGAGCAGGGCTATGATTGGCGGACTTTTATTTAAAGATTATTGCCCGATTTGTAGAAAATATAAAACCTGTAATATGGAGAAAGAATTGAAAGATATTTTTAAAAATGTAAAAAATTCTGCATATGAAATTATAAATAAGAAAGGCGAAACCTCTTATGGAATTGGACTATCACTTGCAAGGATAACCCGTGCTATAATAAATGATGAGAATACAATTTTACCGGTGTCAACCCTGGTGGACGATTATTTTGGCTTAAATGATTTGTATTTTAGTCTGCCAGCTGTAGTTAATGGTAGTGGGCTTAGAGAGACTATAAAATTAAAAGTAAGTGAAGAAGAAAAGAATAAATTAGTTTCTTCAGGAGAAGTATTAAAAAAAGTTATCATTGATTCTGGGTTATAAAAAATGAAAAATAAAGTTGAAAAATTTGTTTTCAGGGATTGCGTGGTACTAATAAGCCCGACAGGCCAGCGCGCGCAAAACCTAAGGGAATTTTTAAACATACTGCAACAATCAAAAGAGAAGGTAGTATTTCACCATCTCTACCAGTCCCACCTAAAATACAAGGCAAAAATAAGGGACTATCCCAATGACTTTGCAAACTGGGCAGCAGATGCCCTAGAAGACCAGGCACTTGCTGAAAAGCTTGCAAGCTTTGACCCATATGATAGCCCCTCAGTACTGGATACAAAAGAGATGATAGTAGAAATAATTGAAGAGCATCTCTGGGACCTTCCTACAGTACCCTGGGTAAGGCCGGGCTTTGAATTCTATTTTTCAAGCGCCACTACCATAATTCTTCCCACAAAGATAGAGGCAAAAACACTTTCCCAGTTTAAAAAAGCGCTTAAAATAATTCCAGATACAAGCCTCTACTACCATTTCTATGAAGCAAGAAAACGCCATAAAGAAAAGCTTCATGATGATTTTTCAGTATGGATTGAGACAAACTTTTTTCCCAATGGGATAGTGGATAAGATAAGGGAGATAGACTTTTACTTTTTTAGCTTAGATGAAGTAAGAAACAAACTTATAGGGATATTAGATGATAAAAATAGCAGATTATAAAAAAATAGTAGGAGAAGACAAAATAGAGCAGCTGCGCAGACTTGCCTCCCTGTCTAGGGGCAAAAAGGTGGTAATGGTAAACTCTACCAAAGACGGCGGAGGGGTAGCAGAAATACTTACCAGGCTTGTGCCCTTAATGCGGGAGCTTAAAATAGACTGCAGCTGGAAAACAATTAAAGGCGATCCCACATTTTTTAATATAACCAAGTCCATGCATAATGCCATGCAAGGAAAAAAGATAAGCTTTAGCCCTGAGATGCTAAAATACTATAGGGAGGTTGCAAGAAAAAATGCAGAAGAGCTTGACCTTGGTTCTGCAGACATAGTGGTAATACATGACCCCCAGCCTCTAGCCCTTATTGACTTTTATAAAAAAAATGGGGCCAAGTGGGTGTGGAGATGCCACATTGATACCTCAAAGCCTGACCTATCCCTTTGGAAGCACCTAAAAAAATACCTTTTAGGCTATGATGCAAGCATATACTCAATAGCCAAGTTTTCAAGGCTTCTTGCCCATCCCCAGTACCTTATTGCCCCCTCAATTGACCCCTTATCAGATAAAAACAGAAACCTTAGCCAAAAAGAGATAGGAAAAGTACTCTCTACTTTTGGCATAAAAAAAGATAAGCCAATTATTACCCAGGTATCAAGGTTTGACCGCTTCAAAGACCCATTAGGGGCAATAGAGGCCTATAGGATGGTAAAAAAAGAAATGGATGTATCCCTGGTGCTTGCAGGAGGCACAGCTTCAGATGACCCTGAAGGCGAAGAAGTTTTAAAAAAGGTAAGAGAAAAAGCAGAAGGTGACCCGGATATACATATACTTCTTCTCTCCCCCAAATCAGATATAGAGATAAATGCTCTGCAGAGGGCATCTGATGTGGTTTTACAAAAGTCAATAAAGGAAGGCTTTGGCCTGGTAGTAACTGAGGCCATGTGGAAGAGAAAGCCTGTGGTAGGTGGAGCTGCAGGGGGCATTACCATACAGATACAAAACCATATAACAGGGTTTTTGGTATATTCTCCTGAGGGAGCAGCATACAGGATAAGGTATCTACTGAACAGGCAAAAGATAAAGGATAAGATAGGAGAAGATGCAAAGGAATATGTAAGGGAAAACTTCCTTATAACCAGGCATTTGCGTGATTATCTATCGCTTTTTTGCATACTGGAGAATGCTAAAAAGAATATTATATATGTCTAAAAAGGAGTTTATATGTTAACCTGTGGTATCGATATAGGTTCAGTATCAACAGAAGCAGTAATATTTAATAAAGAAAATAAAGAGATTGCCTCATATATCATTATGCCAACAGGCTCTAACAGCAAAACTGCAGCAGAAAAAGCGCTAGAGCTGGCATGTGAAAAAATAAATATAGAAAAAGATAAAGTGGATTTTATAGTTGCTACAGGATATGGGAGAATAAATGTTCCTTTTGCTGACAAAAATATAACTGAAATTAGTTGCCATGCTAAAGGTTCGCTTTTTTATTTTCCTGATACAGCCACCGTAATTGACATTGGGGGCCAAGACAGCAAAGTTATAAAATTAGATGATAATTCAAATCCAATAGATTTCTTAATGAATGATAAATGTGCTGCCGGAACAGGGCGTTTTCTGGAAGTTATGGCAAAGGCATTGGAGATAGAGTTAGAAGATTTCCAAAAAGTATTTATAAATACTAATGGCAAAGTTGAAATTACTTCTACTTGTACTGTTTTTGCTGAATCAGAAATAGTTTCCCTTATTGGGCAGGGGGAAGACAAAAATAAAATTATTAAAGGCTTAATTTATTCAATTGCCAATAGGATAACTTCTATGGTAGAAAGAATTAACCTGCAGCCTCCGGTATGTATGACCGGTGGAGTGGCAAAAAACCTGGGAGTTGTAAAAGCCTTGGAAGAAAAATTAGGTGTAGAGATAAATATACCAAAAGAACCTCAAATAATAGGGGCAATTGGGGCAGCTATAATAGCTTCAAATTTAAAATAATTTTTTGGCATGCTTTATTTCTTCTTCCCGGGTTTTTACCTTGCCATCAAGCTTTAATTCTAATAATTTTTCTAAAACATATTTAAATTTTATTGATGGCTTAAAGCCTAAATCTATTAATGTGTTCCCATCTATTTCTAGCTGAATTCTTGATAATTTTTTTAAGTATCTGGATATATTTTCTTTATAATCCTCCCCCCAGGTTGAACATATAATTTGTAGTTCTGGGGTAAAATTTCTAACTATTTTATATAATTTTGAGTTTTTATCTATTTTCTTTTTTAGATTTTTTTTAGCGCTTCCCATTTTAGATATTGAAGATAAAATTATCCTTGTGTCTTTTTCCTTGACTTTCATCTTAAAGCACCATTGCTTAATTTCAATTTCGGTTTTTACTTTTAACAAAAATATAAAAAGTAGCCTCCATTTTTCAATTTTTTCATCATAATATTTTTCAAGATTTTTTTTAGCAGAAATAATTTCTTCCATTTTTAAAACTACACCTTTATCTACTTTAATCTTTAAACCAATTTTTTCTAATGCGCCAAGCTCATATAACCTTTTTACAGGCCTCCAGGGGGCTTCTTCATTTAAAATTGCAATTATTTCATCTCTTATCCTGACTCCTGTAAGCTTGGATACTATATCCATTTTAATAGTAGTTTTAGCCAGCCTTTCAGTCTGGGAATCCATTTTGAAACCTAGACGCTGCTCAAATCTTGCCGCTCTAAATATCCTGGTAGGGTCTTCTATAAAACTTAACTTATGCAAAACCTTTATTCTTCTTTCTTTTAAGTCCTTGCGCCCCCCAAAAAAATCTAAAAGCTGGCCAAAATTTTTTTCATTTAATGACAATGCCATTGTATTAATTGTAAAATCTCTCCTGGATAAATCCTGCTTGATGCTTCCAACCTCAACACTGGGCAAAGCTGCTGGCTTTTCATAATGCTCTACTCTTGCAGTAGCAACATCTATATGGAGGCCTCCTTTTAATATTATTACTGCAGTTTTGAATTTTTTATGGCTTTCAACCCTGCAATCAAATTTATTTTTAAAATGCTGGGCAAATTCTATTCCATTCCCTTCAACCACTATATCAATATCAAGATTAGGGATGCCCAACAAAATATCCCGCACGATTCCGCCCACAAGATAGGTATTATAATTTAGATCCTTTCCTGTCTCTGGGATTTTCCTTAGAATATTTAAAATTCTTTCCGGGAAATGATTTTTTATCTTTTCTTTAATTCCCTTTTTAAATGCCTGGCTCCCGCCCCTATCATAACCAAAACCGTGTAAGTATCTTAGAATATCTTTTCTAGTTACAATACCTACAATATTATCATTGGACATAACAGGGATTCTCCCAATTCCATTCTCAACCATCATTCTTTGAATTTCTTCTACTGTATCCCCAGGTTTTGCTGTAATTATTTCCCTTGACCTAAACCCTTTAACCGGTGCATGGGATAAACCATGTTTTATAGCCTTATCAATATCTTTTCTGGTTATAATGCCTGCAAGCTTCCCGTCCGGGCTAATTATAGGTATTCCTGAATGGCCATATTTTTTTAATATCTTATCCACGCTTTTAATACTGTCATCTTCTTTTACAAATCTTACTGGATAAGACATCACGTCCCTAGCCAAAGTAGGTGTCTTTAAATTTTTCTTAATAGCTTTTATTAGCCTATCCTTAATTGTTTCATACATATCCCCTTCTTCTACTGCAGAAGCTGCCTGGGGATGGCCACCCCCGCCAACTTCTTCTAAAATTTTGGAAACATTTAAACTCTGGTCATAACTTCGTGCAACAATATAAACTTTGTCTTTCATTTTTACCCAACAAAAAACTACATTTAAGTCTTCAATTTGTGACAGTTTCCGGGTAAGCACAGACAGTCCTTCTATATAGCTCTCCGTTTTTGTGCAAGATAAAAGTATCTCCTTGCCCTTAACCTTTATTTTTTCTGCATTATCTATTAATTTTTCTAAAAGGCCGTGCTGCTCTTTGGTGAGTGAAATATTATGAAATTTATTTAATACAAATAAGTTTGCCCCTGAAGTGAGCAGCCAGGAAGCTGCTTCTAGATCCATGGGAGATGTATTCGGATATGTAAATGACCCGGTATCTTCATAAATGCCCAGAGCAAATACAGTTGCCTCTAATGGCGTTATTTGGATTCTTTTCTTATTAATTATATTAACAAGCAATGATGTCGTTGCCCCTATTTCCAAAGAATAATCATATGGCGTTTTTACATCTTCATCTGATTCTTGATGGTGGTCATAAACCAATATCTTTACCCCTTTATTACTTAAAGCTTCCCTTGCATAGCCTATCCTTTGCCCAATATGGGTATCAACCATGATAATTTTTTTAACTTTCTTTAAGTTAATATCCCTGGGATCTTTTAAGGGAGGCAGGTCATCCTCATGTAAAGTAATAAATTTTCTGACATTTTGGTTAACTGAGGTAGGCAATAAAATATCTGCTTCAGGATAAATCTTCTTTGCGGCAATAGTTGCTGCAAAAGCATCAAAATCAGTGCTTATATGTGTGACAATGATTTCCATATGTATTAATTTGAAAACCCATAATTATTATTCTATATATCTATCATAGCAAATAATCTCTGATAATGGTTTTCTTGTACGGTTGCGCCCTTCCTCTGCAGGATAGCCAACTGGAGTTAAAGCAACAACTCTAGTTTTTTCCGGTATATTTAATAAATCTTTAACTAATTTTTCTTTAAAAGCCCCAATCCAACAAGTCCCTAATCCCTTTTCCGTGGCAGCTAAAATAAGGTGCTCCAGGGCTAATGCTGTGTCCACGGCATAACTGCTCATGTATCCCCCTAGGGTTGAATAGGCTTCATCTTCATTAGCGCATGCTACAATAATTAAAGGAGCTTCTGCTATAAAAGTTTGGTTCTTGCACGCAATTGCCAAATCATTTTTCTTCTTCTCATCTTTTATAATTATTAATTTCCAAGGCTGTATATTTTTTGCAGAAGGGGCCTTCCGGAATGCATTTAGTATGTAACTTAATTTATCTTCTTCTATGGAATCACTTTTATAAGAGCGGATGCTCTTTCTGGAATCTATTACATCCAATAAGCTTTTAAATTTCATACGGTACCCCCTTGTAATTTATCCTAAAAATACATAAAAACATTATTTACCACAATTGATGCACATATTCTTTTATATATTTATCGTAAACCATTCTTACTTCTTCCATCTGGGAATTAGTTAATGGCGGTAAATTAGAAGCCTTTACATTATCTTCAACTTGAGAAACCTTGCTTGCCCCCGGAATAACACAGCTTACATTATTATCCATAATAACCCACTTCAGCGCATATAATACTAAATTATTACCAAATATTTTTTTTAGCTCTTCAACCGCAGCTAAACCAGTCTCATAGGGCACTCCCGAAAATGTTTCTCCCTTATCAAAAGCCTTTCCATCCCTATTAAAATAACGGTGGTCGCCTTTAGAAAACTTGGTATCTTCATTAAATTTTCCTGTTAGCATGCCGCTTGCCAAGGGGACCCTAACAATAATTCCTACATTCGTTTTTTTTGCCCTTTTAAAAAATAGTTCTTGTGGCCTCTGCCTGAACATATTATATATAATTTGTATGGTTGCTAAATTGGGATATTCAACCGCTTTAATACCCTCTTCAATTTTTTCTACACTAGCTCCAAAATACCTGATTTTTCCTTCTTTCACTAATTCTTCCAAAAAACTAAAAACTTCTGGATTATAATATGTTTCAGTGGGAGGACAATGCAGCTGAAGAAGGTCTATAGTTTCTATACCCATGTTTTTTAAACTATCTTCTAAAAAATGCCTTATATTTTCCTTATTGTAACCAGCGGCAGTATGGGGATCTAATCTCCTACCGCATTTTGTAGCCACAAATATATCTTCACTTCTTTTTTTAATAAATTTTCCAATCACTTTTTCACTTAAGCCATCATTGTAAACATCAGCTGTATCTATAAAATTAACCCCCATGTCAACAGCTTTGCTAAGTATTTCCCATGCTTTTTTTTCACTAAACTTTTCTCCCCAGCGTCCGCCTAATTGCCATGTTCCCAGTGATACTTCTGATACTTTAAATCCAGTCTTTCCAAGAATTCTATATTTCATGTCTTTCCCCTATATATTAATTAATGTCTTTGCCCTCTCTCTTATCCAGGCAATATCTGTATCTTTTGGAGCAAACCCGGTTTCTACAGCTGCTTTTGCTACGCTTACAGCAACTGCTTCTAAAACCTTCTTATCAAATGGTTTTGGTATAATATAGTCTTTGTCTAAATCTTTTTTTACAATTGCAGCTATTGCCCTGCCAGCCGCCACCTTCATTTCCATATTTATCTCTCTTGCCCTGGCGTCCAATGCCCCCCTGAAAATACCGGGAAATGCCAATACATTATTAACCTGGTTGGGGTAGTCGCTTCTTCCTGTAGCAATAATCTCTACACCGTTTTCCTTAGCAACATCTGGCTTTATTTCAGGTTCTGGATTTGCCATAGCAAAGATTACCGGCTTTGGTTTCATTTTTTTAAGCATTTCCGGTTTAAGAACACCTGCTACTGAGACCCCAATAAATACATCTGCATCCACAACAGCATCTGCAAGAGAGCCTGAGATATTGTCTTTATTTGTTTTTTCTGCAATCTCCTGTTTGAAAGGATTTAGATTCTTTCTATCCTTGCTTATTATTCCCTTGCTGTCACACATGATTATATCTTTGACATTAAGGTATTGTAGTAATTTATAGATAGCTGTACCGGCAGCGCCTGCCCCGTTTATTACTATTTTTAAATCTTCCATATTCTTATCATAAATTTTAAGGGCATTTATAAGGCCTGCAAGAACAACAATTGCTGTCCCATGCTGGTCATCATGGAAGGTAAGCATTGAAGATTCTTTTTTAAGCCTTTTTTCTATATCAAAACATCTTGGAGCTGCTATATCTTCAAGGTTAATCCCTGCAAATGTAGGCTCAAGCTGTTTTACTGTTTCTACAATAATATCATTGTCCTGACTTTCAATGCATATGGGAAAAGCAGATACTCCCCCAAATTGTTTAAAAAGAACGCATTTCCCTTCCATAACTGGAAGTGATGCTTTTGCACCTATATTTCCCAAACCCAGCACTGCAGAACCGTCAGATACAACTGCAATCATATTGCCCCTGGAAGTATATACATTCAGCATAGATTCATCCTTCTGGATAACCCTGCATGGCTCAGCCACTCCCGGAGTATAAGCTAGGGAAAGGTCATGCTCGTCTTCTGTTTTTACCTTGCTTACTACATCAATCTTTCCAACATACTTTTTATGCATTTCAAGTGATTCTTCATAAATGTCCAAATTAACCTCCGTTTACTTTTTAAATAATAATAATAATATAGTTATGTAAAAAAATCCAAAAATATTAGAAACTACCATCCTTGCTTGCCAAACATATATTTTGGAAAACTAAAAAAGGCCCTTATAATTTTTGGATATTTTTTCTAATATATTGTTTTTCTTAGGATTTTGGAAAAAAATCTTATCTATTCCAGAAATAGGCAAAATCCCCATTATTGAATTAGTCAAGAAAGCAGAATCAGCTCTTATTAACTCATCATAACTGATTGCTTCCTCGTAGATATCTATGCCTTGATTTTTGCATAGTTTAATAACAATTTCCCGTGTGATTCCAGGAAGAATATTAAATTCTTTTGAAGGCGTGTATACTTTTTCACCTCTTACCATAAAAATATTGCTGGTAGAGCATTCTAATACCATATCATCTTCTGTTAAAAATAGTGACTCTAATGCATCCTTTTTTTTAGCTTCATTTTTAGCAAAAATGCTTTCTAAATAATTAATACTTTTATGGCGGTAAATGGGATTAAGGTACCTGGACCTTCTAATAGAAGAAGTAATAACCTTTCCTCCACTGCTATAATATTTAGGCGGATAAGTTATTAAATCTTTTGAGATAATTATTAAATTGGGTCCGATTCGTCGTCAAAGAGCCGAAAGAGCGCGTGATCTACGCCCCGGCTTTTCGTGACCGATAAGTTAACTGATGAGCTAACATAATTGGTAAAGGCATC